>JAIKZC010000053.1 GCA_024682575.1 Lachnospiraceae bacterium
GGCATGCTGCTTCCCATTCGTCGGCCTCTGCCTCCAGCAAGTACTATAGCATTTGTCTTCATTGATGACTGCTCCCTTCTTTAACAGATCTTCAGATTTGCCTTTGCATTCAAATCCAATCCGGCTCTTTTCCCCTTAATGAAATCATAGTAACCAGCAGCTCCTATCATTGCAGCATTATCAGTGCAAAGAATCGGTGATGGTCTGTAAAACTCAATTCCTCTTTCAGCACATGCTTTCTCCATTGCTACTCTAAGTGCTGAATTTGAAGCAACTCCACCCGCGAGTGCAAATTTCTTTTCTCCATATTTGTCAACGGCAGCCATGGCATTTGCAACCAGAACATCTACGACTGCCTTTTGGAAGGAAGCTGCAACATCTTCTGTAACTATCTTTTCCTTCTTCATTTCCATTGAATTAAGATAATTGAGTACTGCACTTTTCAGACCACTGAACGAGAAATCATATTCTCCGGCTGCTACATGTGCTCTTGGAAATTTGATCGCATCAGGATTTCCATCTTTTGCAACCTTATCAATTTTGGGTCCACCCGGATATCCCAGTCCTATTGATCTCGCTACTTTGTCAAAAGCCTCGCCTGCCGCATCGTCCTGAGTAGCACCGAGGATTTCGTATTTACCGTAATCAACGACACGTACAAGATGAGTATGTCCTCCTGAAACCACAAGACATATAAATTCCGGCTCAAGTTCTTTATTTTCTATATAATTTGCTGAAATATGTCCTTCTATATGATGTACCCCTACTAACGGAACTCCTGATGCAAATGATAACCCCTTTGCAAAAGAAACGCCTGTAAGTAAAGGTCCTATAAGACCCGGTCCTGCAGTAACTGCTATCGCATCCATATCTTCTATTTTCATTGATGCTTCTTCAAGCGCCGCATGAACAACCTGGTTTATTTTTTCTATATGTTTTCTTGATGCTATTTCCGGAACTACGCCCCCATACAACGTATGAATTGCTATTTGTGATGAAATTATATTTGAAAGAACCTCTCTTCCATTTTTAACAACACTGGCTGCTGTTTCATCACAGGAACTTTCAATACCGAGTATATATATATCTTTTTTATTTACTTCCATCTGAATTGCTGTTATCAATTGCAGCCTGCCATCCTAAAATTCTCCAATGGCCGCTGCTGTCCTTTCTTAAAATATATTCTTCGTTATCACTATAATTAAGTGAACCCTTTTGAAGGGTATAAATACAATAAAGTGATGCCATCTCATCCCCACTGTCCAGAGTATAATATTCTACATCTGTTGAAGATGAAACCGTAAAGCTTACAATACGTCTTTTCTCTCCGGTAAATTTTTTTATAGTTGATTTAAGATCAGTAAGATATTGTTCATCTGTCTGCTGCATATAAAGCTCATCATCAAAAAGCTTTCTCGACTGAACAGCCAGATCTGCAACATCCTTTTCAGTATTTTGAGTATCATACATACACTGGCTCAATTCCGCATAATACTTCACCACTGCTCTTGGACTTTGCGGATAGTCAATATCAAGATTGTGCTCCAGTATTACAGACTGAGTCTTTGAAAGAGCAACATCTCCTTCATTATAATTCTTTGAATTAGCCGTTTTGAAAAAGACTATAACGATAATTACAACCACGATAGCCATTGCAAGTAACAAGGTAACCATTTTTTTATTCGTCTTCATATTTAAGCTCCACCGTCTTTCCATCCTTACCGGGTTTGGTACGTGCAAATATTTTTTGCGCCTCTCCTATAAACTCTTTCGGATTTACCAGCGACGGGCTATAATGTGTAAGCCAGAGTTCCTTAACCTTAGCTCTTCTGGCCAAATCAGCCGCCTCGGTAAACATCATGTGCTTATGCTCTTTTGCCTTGCCTATCTTTTCTTTCTCGCCATACATTCCTTCACAAATAAAGAGATCGGAATCACAGGCATTTTCTACTATTGATTCTGTCGGCCGCGTATCTGTCGTATATGTGACCTTTATACCTTTTCTGACTTCTCCCATAACCATATCGGGAGTATAGATTTTCCCATCATCATCGGTGATTTTTTCACCCTTCTGAAGACGGTTCCAAAACTTTAACGGGATATTTTCTGCCCTGGCTTTTTCTGCATTAAACTTTCCTGCCCTGTCTATATTTACCGAATATCCATAGCAGGTTATATTATGATTAACCTTAAAAGCCTTGACTCTGTAGCCTTCCCATTTAAATTCACAGTCGCCTTCAAGTTCCATATATTTAATTTCAAATGGAAGTTCCGGTGCGATCACCAATAGCGATTTCACAACTCTTTCAAGTCCCTTGGGTCCAACCAAAAGCAGTGGTTCTGTTCTTTCAGCATTACCAAGTGTTAAAAGAAATCCCGGAAGTCCGCTTATGTGATCAGCATGAAAATGTGTGAACAGGATCATCCCGACCGGCTTAGGGCTCCAGCCTTTCTTTTTAAGAGCGACCTGCGTGCCCTCTCCACAGTCTATCAATATATTATTTCCATTAAACCTGAGCAGAAGTGATGTAAGCCATCTGTATGGCAATGGCATCATTCCACCCGAGCCTAAAAGACAAACATCTAACATTAAACCTCTTTCCGTTTCCACATGATGAGCGCATCATCTCGCGGATTCTCATAAAAATTTTTCCTTAAGCCTTCTCTCACAAATCCAAGTTTTTCGTAAAGGCTTATTGCTGCCGTATTTTGGGCTCTTACTTCAAGCGTGTAATTTTCAACTCCCATTTTTTCTCCGCCCTTCATCAATTCCTTAAGAATCTCAACGGCAATTCCTCTTCTTCTAAATTCAGATGATACCGCTACGTTAGTTATATCGGCATCCCCACACATATTTCTTAGCCCTGCCATAGCTATAATCTGGTCTTTTTCAGATGCAACAAGATATAAGGCATAGTCAAGCGAAAGTGAATCTCTTAAATCCTTCTCCTTCCACGCTTCGCTCCCAAAGCATTCTTTTTCCAGCTCGGCAGCCTTTTGGAGATCCTCTTCTCTCATTGTGCGGATTTCGAGCATTCCTTATTTTCCCTTTCTCTTTCAGCCTGGGACTTTCTTAAATATTCCGGTGCATGTTCAGCAGCGCTGGTATATTTTCCCTCTTTATAATAAGCAGCTCCAAGCATGGCAACAGACGCCGCCCTCTGGCGATTCATACTTGCCGGTGCGTAACGATGCTCCACAGTTAAAAGTTCATCCATATTGGACTTAAAACGATCAACTCCATCTCCAAGCATAACTACAGGTCTTCCAAGCTCATTTATCTTATTTGCAAGCTCTTCTACACTTATAGCTGACTGTTCCAATTCAGCTATAAGATTTCCTTCTTTATCTATTTCATAAATACCTGTATAAGTCTGATTTCTTCTGGCATCCATCATTGGAACTATATAATCTGATGTTCCCCAAAGATTATATGCAAGTGCATCTACGGTCGGAACACTTACTATAGGAATATCCAATACCTCTGCAATACCCTTTGCCGTTGCAGAACCAATCCTTAGGCCAGTAAATGAACCGGGGCCTCCCGCAATCGCTATTGCATCAAATTCCTTTATATCTGTTTCCGTTATGCTTACAATTTCATTTATCATAGGCATAAGTGTTTCTGAATGTGTTTTTTTATAGTTTACAGAATACTCCGCAAGTATACTGTCATCCACAAGGATCGCAACTGTTGCTACAAGCCCCGATGTATCTATTGCAAGTAATTTCATAATTCTTCCAAATTCCTTCCGACTGAGATCTTTCTGTAGTCGAAACCTTTCTCTAAATCCTTTTCTATTGTAATAATAACTGTATTTTCCGGCATAAGCTCTTTTATTATTCCGGCCCATTCAACCAGACTTACCCCATCCCCATAAAAACAGTCTTCATAACCTATCTCATCCATTTCTTCTATATCACCTATCCTATAGACATCAAAATGATGAAATGGCATACGTCCATCCTCATAGGAATTCAAAATGGTAAATGTCGGAGAGCTTATATGCTCTTCTATCCCAAGGCCTTTAGCAAATCCCTTCGTAAAAACCGTCTTTCCGACTCCAAGATCACCCTTCAGAGCATAAACATCGCCCTTTTGCGCTGCCTCGCCCATTTTTTTCCCTATATCAAATGTGTCTTCCGCTTTAAATGATTCGTAAATTTTATCCATGTTTTCCTTTCACATGTTAATTAATAAAACGCATACCTACGTAAAAAACGTGCAGTATGCGTCTATATTATATGCTCTAGTATTTAATTGTGCAAGTTAACCCAAACTGATCATCCCTTCAAAACTCTGGAAATCGGTTTGTATATTAAAAGAGTGATCAGCACTGAACACATTCCCTTAAAGAATGTAAACGGCAGGTTGAATACTAAAAGACACTGCCAAAGATTATCCACTGCGGGAACGATAGCCTTGTAAGCTCCTATAATCGCCTCCATAGGCATAAACGCTGTATAAATAGGATAAACTACATAGTAATTTGTAAAAAGACTAATTACAGCCATTGCAAGTGATCCGATAAATGCGCCTGCAACAGCTCCCTTTTTAGAATGCATTTTTCCATAAATAAGACCTGCTGATGCTACAAACGCTGCTCCAAGTATGAAATTTGATAATTCTCCTACACCACCTGTCTGTGTATTAAGAAGATGTATGATGTTTTTAATAAGACATACAGCAACACCTGCCAGTGGTCCATATGCAAAAGATGCTATCAGTGCCGGCAAATCCGAGAAATCCATCTTTATAAATGAGGGAATGATCATCGGAAGTGGAAATTCCAAAAACATAAGTACATAGGCAACCGCGGAAAGCATGGCTATTCCGCACATTTTACGAATTCTTGAATCTGTTCTCCTTACGGCAGCAGCAGCTGCTCTTGTTTCATTAGATGACATTTTTTATCCTCCGAATTATTCTTTATTTCGGAAAGTTCTTCTTATACATAATCTCTGTTAAACAAAGAAAAGCCCTGTGATCACACACAGGGCTTTAAATCCATTTAGTATTATAAACAGATATTTCTTCTCTCATCCAGACTGCGCAGTTAAAACTGCTCACTGTCGGCACCGGAATTTCACCGGTTCATGCTAATGCTCGCGGGCTTTACCGCCGGTAGGGATTTACACCCTGCCCTGAAGAACTTTCTTTAGTTTTCTTAAAACAACTATAATCCATTAAATACAAAAAATCAACTGTAAATTTTATTTTTATCCGGCATAACTGATAAAAGGTCTCCAGTCAGGCTTTGGCTTTGCAGGACGAACTATATCATTATAAAATCCTGCGAAGGTTACATGCATATATGGTCCTATCCAGTAAAATCCTATGAAACATGTAAATATTCCCAAAACATAGAGCCCTATAAAACTTACCCCCAGATAAAGAGCCCTTCTTACGTTACCTTTCATGTAATATGCGGACTTCTTCAATATCTCCACAACTCCAAGTTCGGTATTATCAATAAATATATAAACGGAGAGCATAAGTTTTAAAAGAAAATAATAATCTACAACAAGTGTGATCACTGCTCCAATTCCCAACAAAACATAGAATGCGATCATAGCATTGTGAAAAAGCGCCAAAAACATTCCTACCGCAGCAAAAATAAAATATGGGATAAAACCTGCTGCAAATATCAGAAGTTTAAGAAGGCACATCGCCAAAACCTTTTTAGGCCTATGTGTAAAAGCATAAAACAAATCCTCGATCCTTGCCTTTTCATGTCTTGATATCTTCAATGCCATATATTTCATTCCGAACTGTAAAAAATATGATGCTATATAAATAATAATACTGAAGATAATTGAAAGTCCGGCTATAAAAAACAACAGCAACAGATTTTCAGTCGAACGTAATGATGATGACACTCTTATCTGTCCATTAGCTGCTGCACTTAGCGCACCTATAATTAATAATGAAACTATCATGATCGTATAGTTTCCGGTTAATGCGATCTTTGCTTCCTTTTTTAGTTCTTTTGAACTCTTAGCTTTACTTACGGAATTTTTAATTTTCATTTAATTTCAAGCCTATCATTTTCAGGCAGCTTCATCTACATTATTTCCAGTGTATTTAATGCTGTCCTGCATTTTCAGATCTTTCTGATAGGGATTCTCCTCATTATAATATTTTATCTGAGTGCTCGTAAGACCACCTGAAACATAACTTCTTCCGCACTCAGGACATACTGCCGTTTTTATTTTTACAGAAGCTCTTACAACCTGTCCGTTATTCTTAGCAGCATCTTTATATGCATTTGACACATGCTCCTGCTCGTGTGCCCTCACTGCCGAGGCCGAAGCCTCCGGTGAAATATGGGTTGCCGTTTTATACGAGACCATTTCATCAGAACCATCCTGATATTTACGATTCTTACAGGTTTCACACTCTGCCGGTGACGACTTATAACCCTGTTTTACATCCGTAGATTCTCCCGGATTGTAAATAACTCTGTTTTCCTGATACATCCCTGTAATTGAATTAACCATAAGAGACTCCTTTCTCTTTCAAGGATTTAAAAGCAATCCCTGCCATGTCCTCTGTTCGAAGGAGGACAGCCGTCCTTGAAATAATAGTGATAATATGATCCATCATTTCCATCTGAAGGATACATATTATTATAATTAAAATCTTCTTCCGGATAGTAATCACTATCCTCTTCATAATAGAAGTCATCACCATCATCATAATAAATATCATCACTGTCGCCATATTCATTTTTAGCATGAAATTCATCATTATAAATTTCTGTCACACTGTTAATTAATGGCTCAACATATTTTTCCCTGAACCCCGTATTAAAGAATACAAGATAAACAATAATGATAGTTGCTATAAGATTGATCACAACTGATACCGTGCCGGATATCAACCCTATCTTTGCATGATGAAAATAATAGTCCTTTGTTTTAGACAACAGACCGAATATAATTGCCAATGCGCCAAGACACAATGCAAATGGCAGCATCAGTATGATCAGGCATACTACTGAAGCAACTCCAAGTGCAAAAGACGCTGTTGACATCGGACTATTATAGTCCTTAAAATTTGTTTCCATTTTCACACTTCCTCTTAATTGTCAAATTCTTATTTTTCTATTATAATGAAAAAAGTTGTTCTTATCAATAAAAAAGGAATTAAGGATTTAATAAGATGGATATCATTTCAACTATTTCCGAGGAACTCGGAGTAAAAAACTGGCAGACAGAAGCCGCAGTAAAGCTTATTGACGAAGGAAATACCATACCCTTTATTTCCCGATACAGAAAAGAAGCTACCGGCTCTCTGAATGATGAACAGTTACGAAACCTTTTCGAACGCTTAAATTATCTTCGTAACCTTGAAGAGAAAAAACAGGCTGTATTACAGTCTATTGATGACCAGGGTAAGCTTACAGATGAACTTAAGGCGAAGATCGAAGCTGCCGAAAAGCTTGTTACCCTTGAAGACCTTTACAGACCATATAAGCAAAAGAAAAAGACCCGTGCAACTGCTGCTAAAGCAAGAGGTCTCGAGCCACTTGCCGAGTATATTCTCGCTATGTCTGCATCTGCGCCTCTTGAGGAAGAAGCTCAAAAATATGTAACTGGATCGATCACTCCTGCATCAGACAGCAAGGAAGACAAGGTCAAAGCAGCAGAAAAAGAAGTCATTGATGTTGCTGCAGCACTCGCAGGAGCTTCTGATATCATAGCAGAAAAAATTTCTGACGAGCCTGACTACAGAACATACATAAGAGATATCACAGTTTCCGAAGGTAAGATCGTTTCATCCGCAAAAGATGAAAAAGAAAAATCTGTTTATGAAAATTATTATGAATACGAAGAGCCTGTATCAAAAATCGTTGGTCACCGAATTCTGGCTCTTAACCGCGGAGAAAGCGAAAAATTCCTTATCGTGAAGATAGCTGCACCGGAAGATCGTATTTTAGGCTATCTTGAAAAGAAGATCATCACAAAGGATAATCAATATACAACACCTTTCCTTAAGGAATCTATAAAAGACAGCTACAAAAGGCTTATAGAACCTGCCATTGAAAGAGAGATAAGATCTGATCTCACATCAAAGGCTGAGGATGGTGCCATTGATGTATTCGGTAAAAATTTACGTCAGCTTCTAATGCAGCCACCTATTGCAGGTCAGACTGTACTCGGATGGGATCCTGCTTTCCGTACCGGATGCAAACTTGCAGTCGTAGATCCTACAGGTAAGGTTCTTGATACTGTTGTTGTTTACCCTACAGAACCTCAGAAAAAAATTGAAGAAGCAAAGAAAATTGTCAAGAGATTAATTGAAAAATATCATGTAAGTCTTATTTCAGTTGGCAATGGTACAGCTTCCAGAGAGTCTGAGCAGGTCATTGTTGAGATGCTCCATGAAATACCTGAAGCCAATGTTCATTATGTAATTACCAATGAAGCCGGAGCAAGTGTTTATTCTGCAAGTGAGTTGGCAACTGAAGAATTCCCTAATTTTGATGTTGGACAGAGAAGTGCGACATCTATTGCAAGACGTGTGCAGGATCCTCTTTCTGAGCTTGTAAAGATCGACCCTAAGTCGATCGGTGTTGGTCAGTATCAGCATGATATGAACCAGAAAAAACTCGGAGATGCTCTGAGTGGTGTTGTTGAAGACGCCGTTAACAATGTAGGTGTAGATGTAAATACAGCTTCAGCTCCGCTCTTAAAATACGTATCAGGCGTAAGCTCTACAGTTGCTAAGAATATTGTTGAGTACAGAGAGGCAAACGGTCCTTTCAAGAGCAGAAGCGAATTTAAGAAGGTTCCTAAACTCGGACCCAAGGCTTTCGAACAGTGTGCAGGATTCATGAGAATTCCAAATGCAAAAAATCCTCTTGACTCCACTTCAGTTCACCCGGAGTCTTATGACGCTGCTAAAAAGCTTTTAGAAAAAATCGGCTGTGAAGTAAAGGATGAAGCTGCAATTAAGTCTTTTGAAAAATCTATAGACAATAAAACGGAGCTTGCAGAAGAAATCGGTGTCGGTGAACTTACCATGATGGATATCCTTCATGAACTTGAAAAACCCGGCCGTGATCCCAGAGAAGATATGCCGAAGCCTAT
>JAIKZC010000055.1 GCA_024682575.1 Lachnospiraceae bacterium
TCTCGCTGCGGATGAAAAATCGCAGCGGTACTAGTTCCGCAAAAAACGCGGAACAAGGACCGGCGTTTTTCACGCCCCTCTTTCGGAAACAGATAATCTTCGCAACTCACGTTTTCATGTAAGCCGAAGCCGCGAACCTCAAATGTTCCTAAAGAGGATTGTGCGAGACGCCGGCACTTATGCCGCGTTTTTTGCGGCATTACGTACCGCTGCGTCGGAGCCCAAAGCGAGAGCGTTCCTCGTAGGAACTTTGAGGCGAACGGCGTAACAGGCGAAGTCTAAAAAACAAAAACCTATAGTTTTCCGTCATGTTGCCTGATCTGTAGTGGTTTTCTCCCTCGTCATATAACAGCGCATAATTCCCATGATTGCGAAGATTACCGCAGACAATATTGAGAATATATAGGCTGCCGTAAATATCCGCTTCGTTTTAAATGCTACAACAATGCTGCGATTTTCGCCTGTCTCAAGATAGACTCTTACATGACTACCGTCGCCTTTGTAAACTTCCATCTCTTTGCCATCCTGATCATAGGCCTTATATCCATCATAATACAACAACGGGAATTCAGCATATTCTCCCTCTGACTCTGTGGAATAAAGATAAGTGCATACTCCATCTTCTTTTTCATAATAAATCGAATTGATCACCGATTCATCAGAAACTCTTCCTGTGTCAGAATAAAAATCCTCTTCTGTCGTTCCGGTTGGCAGATAATCCATAGCCACTCTGGTATAGATATTTCCAAAAGTTCCATTAAGCAACACCGCTTTTTTATAGTATTCCTGGAACTGTATGACTGTGCCGTAAAGAAGAAGCGCGATGACCACTATTCCTGTCAGGATTCGCATCAGTTTTTTTCCGTTTCTGAAATCAAGAGCCTTAGCTATCCATAGAGATGCCGGCATGGTGCAATAAAGTATAAACCTATGCGGTGCCTGAATCAGATTGGTAAGTGTATTTATCGCATCTATATTACAAAGAATCTTCCATGGGAAGAATGGCGTTGATAGCCAGAAAAATACGATCTCAATAATTGCAAAAACTAAAAAGAGCTTTTTTTCCTTGAGATTTTCAAAGCTGATGCCCTTTAGCAAATATACAAAAGCACAGACTATGATCACCGCTAACGGAAAATAACTGATCCCATCTCCTGTAAGACGCCCCCAGTCCAAAAGACCGTCAAAAAAATCTCTCCATTCGAGTCTGCTCCTGTCCCAATCAGAAAAATAATAATAAACAAATGTGATCAGGAAACCTGCATTGATACAAATAGTTGCTAAAGCAGCTTTTAAGAGTGCGACCAGATTATCACGATTCATAAAAAGTTCTTTAAAAAGAGTTACGGCTATCAAAAAAAGAAAACATGCTGTAAAGAATGTAGATACTACATGCGACTGCAATATTCCAACAAATGCAATCGGAAGAAGATACCATTTCTTTTTTCCTTTTTCCTCTGTAACTATACTGTAAATACCTGCAAATAGAAGCGGTATAAATGCCGCAGCCATTGATTTCCCCGCTGCAGTTCCCTTTTGATACATATTGTAGAGCAGATAAGGTGTAAGACAATATACTGCGGTCGAAATAACAGCCAGCCTTCCTGACTTTAATATGAGCCTGGACGAAAAATAAGCAGCAATGATCTGAAAGAGGCATATAGATACCATAAATATACGGTAGCTTACTCCCATAGATAAGCCGCCCATCCTTAAAAGAGCCGGAAATAGAAGCAGCGTATTGGGATATAGGATTCCCAATTCTCCGAAATTGTTACAAAGATTCGGATAAATAATTACCGGAAACTGCCCCGCTTCTAGTCCAAACATTACGCCTTCTATGCGTTGAAGATGGTCTCTTGTATCGCTTCCTCTGTAAATCTCCGAACTAATTACCCATGGAGCAATAGTTATGAAAAAAACAAGCGAAAGTATCACAAAACTTATAATCTGCTCTTTTCCGAATGGTCTTTCTCCAAGCTGCTTTCCTACAAAAATAACAAGAGCTGCCAGTAATATAGCTATCAGATAATATGGAACCAATGCATCCCTGTTTATATATTTTGAGGCATCTATTCTTATAGAATTTATCCTGAACTCATCAGACTGGGGATTCACAAAACGTATCATCCCCTGATCCATATCATGCTTTAATGTAAATTCGTATACTGCAGAACCATCTGCTCCCGATGTAGATGGCAGTTCTAAAAGCTGCATCTGTGGTATAAATATCTCAGCTCTGTTATCTATTGTTGAACTATAATTTATAGTAAGCTTAAAATCCCCATCCGGAAGTGTAAAATACTCTGTTTCATCTGTTATCTCATCCAGATTTTCAAACTCACAGCTCTTTTCCACCGGTACTAAAGGTGTGAAAATGATTTCAAGTATTAATATAACAGCTGCAAAGATATAATATTTAATCTTCATAAGCAAATAATCCACAATCCATAAGCTTATCAATAAGGGGATAAAGGATATCCAACGGCACCTTTATGATATTACTTATATCTATAAGGTCATTTCTTCCGTCTGCATATGCGATCAGATCTTTCAACGCCAAAGTTGATTTATATGTGTCTTTAGATGACATTGTAGGAACAAGTCCTCTTTTTCCAAGCTGTGGCTCACCCAAAGTCTGTACCTTATAATATCTGTTATACTCAAGTGCCTTTATTGACTTGATCATGACCTCATAAGCTCCTGCAAGTCCCTCCGCCGAAATGATCGACATATTATCTGCAGAAGTATGATACTCCGGATATACATGATATTTAGAACGGCAAAAGCAAACCATAGGTATATCCACTCCGGGTGCCTGATACTGTCTCTCATCCGATCCTCTTTCCAGATATGAATAATCTTTATATTCGGGATAGTGATGAGAAAGTACGTTTACAAGTATCTTATCCGCAAGAGTATCTGAATATCTCGAGTGAACGATAGAATATGTTCTGTTATCACCAACACATGTAAGATTAAAAGCTGCTTTCACATGCTTTTTAAGATGGTCGAGATTTTTACTGATATATGTTATAGCGCCAATAGTTTCCGGTGCAAGAACAAGCCTGTAGGAATATCTTCTTTTCGGCATATCCTTTATATAACGGGCAAGATTTGTCAGAACAACCGGGCCAGAGCACTCATTATTTGCCATTGATGGATGGCAGGTATAACTTGAAAACATTATCTCCTCATCTGTCTCACCTTTTATAAGTATTTCACCATAAGTAAGGCTTCCATCCTCAAGTGTTGAATCAATGAAAACGTGATAATCTCCATCCTCTAATTTTTCAAAGTCGTTCTGCGACATGCAGAATCCCCAGCGTTCCTTATAGTAGCTAGATGCATAGGGGATTAGATCCGGCTGATCCGGAAGTGTTGTTATATGCTCCTTGAGTTCTGATAAAGAAATAACTTTATCAATTGGAAGTGAATAGTGCAGAATATTCAGATTATTTTTACTGAACTCACATATTCTTTTGCCTGAAGGTGTTTCTATATAAGCGTCTCTTATATTCCATTCTTTTGGCACAGTCCAGTCCAATACCTTTGTTCCGCTTGGCACCTCATGCATCTCAAAAGGAATATCAGGTATTTCTGCCTGAAGGATCTTAAAAGTCTCTCTTACGCCATTTCCTGTAATACTTCTGCAAATAGGAAAAATACGGCCGCAAAGGCCGTACATTTTTTCCCCGATTCGTGAATCGATCATTTTATTTACCTCATACAAATCTTCTGATTGTTGTTATCGAGCGATATGTTGCAGGGGTGATCTTAATACCTGTTGCCTCTGTTGAAGCATGTACGATCTGTCCTCCGCCTATATAAATTCCGACATGTCCGGGATAACAAACCACGTCTCCCGGTTGTGCATCAGAATATGAAACAGCCTTACCCGCTGCCGCCTGTGCACTTGAATTTCTTGGAATACTGATTCCAAAATGAGCATATACCGACATTGTAAATCCAGAACAGTCACAACCGTTAGTAAGCGATGTACCTCCTGCCACATAAGGATTTCCTATAAACTGTTGAGCATAAGACGCAATCGAACTTCCCGAAGTTCCGGAGCTCGAAGAAGAATCGTCATCATCATCAGACTCCTCTTCTTCACTTTCTGATTCAGAATCACCCGCTGAAGAGGACTCTTCTGCAGCTTTTGAAGCCTCAGCTTCTGCCTCAGCTTTCTTCTTTGCCTCTTCCTCAGCCTTCTTTCTGGCCTCTTCTTCAGCTTTTTTTCTTGCCTCTTCCTCAGCCTTTTTTCTAGCTGCTTCTGCTTCCTCGGCTGCTGCAATTGCACGGATTTCCGCATTTTGAGTCTGTATTTCCTGCCTGTACTTGCTGGCATCAGCCTTAGCACCACTCAAAAGCGTATCAAAGTCATCCACCTTTGCCTTTTGTTCTTCAATAGTTTTTTCAAGAGCATCAGACTGTTCATCATATGTGGATTTTATTTCCGTCATTTCATCAAGTTCAGCCTGGAGTTTTTCCTCAGAAGCCTTTGTCTCTTCTTTTGTGGTTCTGTATTTTTCAAGAAGTTCCCTGTCATATGAATAAAGCTGTTCAGCATAACTCGCCTTGTTCAGAAGATCTATAAAGTCTCCTGCCTGAAGAAAAATCTCAATATAAGAAGCATCTGCGCCACCATTTTCATACATATAGCGTATACGCTTTTTAATAGCCTCATATTGTTTTTCTTCTTTTTCAGAAGCCTCATCATACTTAGTCTGAGCTTCTTCAATCTGAGCTGTTTTATCTTCTATTTCATCCTCTATGATACTGACATTGGCTAAAACCTGTGCCAGTTCTTCTCTGGATGAATTCATTGAAACTTCCGCATCCTGCTTATCCTCTGCAATGGCATCAACCTTGCCTTCTGCCTCCTGCAGATTCTTCTTTGACTCTGCCTGTTCATTTTTAATCTGCTCCTTTGTCTTACCAAAGGCAGAAACAGCCAGAGATAAAGCCAGACAAACGCTCAGCACTACACAAATCTTCCTCTTCATTTTTACCCCCGCTGAAGTAACTGCAGATAATTCTCCCACAATGAATTATCTGCAGTAATATTACCTTCCCGTGTATTTACACGGGAAAAGATTAAAGCTCGCAGGTTCCGACTGTTCTCGGGAAAGGAAGCACGTCACGTATATTTTCCATACCTGTGATATACATAACCGCTCTTTCAAATCCAAGGCCAAAACCGGCATGTCTTGTTGAACCATATTTTCTTAAGTCAAGATAGAAATCATAATCTTCTTTTCTCATCCCAAGTTCTTCAATTCTCTTAAGAAGCTTATCATAACTGTCCTCTCTCTGAGAACCACCTATGATCTCACCGATACCGGGAACTAGGCAGTCCATTGCCGCAACAGTCTTTCCATCCGGATTTTCTTTCATATAGAAAGCCTTGATCTCCTTAGGATAATCTGTAACGAATACAGGACGCTTAAATACCTGCTCTGTAAGATATCTTTCATGCTCAGTCTGAAGATCACAGCCCCATGAAACCTTATATTCAAACTTATCGTTATTTTTCTCAAGGATTTCAACTGCTTCTGTGTATGAAACACGTCCGAAATCAGAATTCATAACGTGATTAAGTCTCTCAAGAAGTCCCTTATCAACAAATTTGTTGAAAAATTCCATTTCTTCTGGTGCTTCATCAAGCACATATTTAATAATATACTTAAGCATATCTTCAGCAAGCTGCATATCGTCCTCAAGATCTGCAAATGCGATCTCAGGCTCGATCATCCAGAACTCAGCAGCATGTCTGGTGGTGTTTGAATTTTCAGCTCTGAAAGTAGGTCCAAAAGTATAAATATTCCTGAATGCCTGAGCAAAAGTCTCACCATTAAGCTGACCTGAAACGGTAAGATTTGTAGCCTTACCGAAGAAGTCCTCACTATAATTTACGCTTCCATCTTCATTCTTAGGAATCTCATTAAGAGGGAGCGTTGTAACCTGGAACATCTCTCCTGCACCCTCGGCATCTGAACCGGTGATAAGAGGGGTATGAACATAAACAAAGCCTCTCTCCTGGAAAAATCTGTGAATCGCATAAGCAACAAGAGAACGTACGCGGAATGTAGCCTGAAATGTATTCGTACGTGGTCTTAAATGTGTCATTGTTCTAAGGTATTCAAGTGTATGACGTTTTTTCTGAAGTGGATAATCAGGAGTAGAAGCACCCTCTATCTCAATCTCATCAGCCTGTATCTCGAACGGCTGCTTTGCATCCGGTGTTGCCACAAGCTCACCTCTTGCAATAATAGCTGTTCCAACGTTAAGCTTTGCAATATCAGCAAAATTTTCCATCTTATCATGATATACGATCTGAAGAGTATCAAAAAAGGTGCCGTCGCTTATTACTGCAAAACCAAAAGTCTTAGAATCACGATTTGATCTGATCCATCCTCCGACTGAAATCTTTTTACCGATATATTCATCTCTGTTCTTAAAAAGTTCTCTGATCTCAACTAATTTTTCCATTTTCGTATCTCCTTAGTCCTCTGTCCAGGTAACCATTTCCGGATTTTCTATATTAGCATTTTCAAAGAGGAATTTTTCCACTTCTTCTGTAAGAGTTGCCTCTTTGAATGTCTCTTCACTTTTATGCTCTTTAAGTGCTGAGATAAACTCATCAGCTGATGCATATCCATATCTTTCTGCATATTCCTTGTAGGCATTCTGAAGGACTTCATCTGTGATCTCTATTCCCTCTGCCTTAGCGATAGCATGTACAAGCAATTCCTGCTGCGCATAACTTTCAGAATAAGTTCTGATCTCATTATTAAAATCTTCTTCTGTCATTCCAAAATTAGTAAGATAACTCTCAAGTGTCATTCCATATGCTGTAAGATTTGACTCAAAAGTAGTTTTCTCCTGCTCGGCAATGCTGTCTACGATAGAGCTGGGAAGCTTATCACCTGAAACAACTTCGGAATTTTTCTGTGCAAGTTCAAGAAGCTCTGAATAAACTGCCGTACGAGCACTTGTCTGCTTTGATTCCTCCAGATCAGTTCTTACCTTTTCAATATATTCTTCCTTTGTAGAAACCTCTGCATCAAGTTCCTTTGCAACCTCATCGGTAAGCTCTGGAACAACATTCTCGCTGATGGAATTTATCGTTACATCAAATACGACATCCTGTCCTGCAAGCTCCTCTGATGAGTAGTTCTCAGGAAAAGTAAGATTGAGCGCAACCTTTTCACCTGTCTTATGACCGATAAGTCCATCCTCAAATCCATCTATAAATGTGCCGGAGCCAATTTCAAGATCATAGCCTGCAGCAGTTCCTCCATCAAAAGCAACTCCGTCTTTCTTTCCTTCGTAATCTATATTTACAGTATCTCCTGTTTCAACAGCTCTGTCAGTCACTGCTGTCATTACGCCTTTTGCAGCAAGATTTCCGCTGACTGCTTCTTCTACTTCTTCATCTGTTACTGTAGTATCATTTATTGATACACTGAGACCTTTATACTCACCAAGAGTTACATATTTTGAGGCATCAATAGTCGAAATATCCTTCTCTTCTCCGCATCCGCTGAGCATTACAGATGCTGCCATTGCAGCAGCAAACAAAAAATAAGTTCTTTTCATAATTAAACCGTTCCTCCAAACCTGTTCATAGGAGCCAAAAATCCTAATTCTTTTTAAAGACCCACTTATAATTTATATCACATTTTGGCATTCATTAAAAGTGGCTTTTTTCCAATACATCCCATAAATAGAAATTATTATCTCCTTATTTTTTCACCTTAAAATTCAAATAGGCATAAAGAAACCCACGACTACATCGTGGGCCTTCTTTATATATATATAACTGCTTTTATCTTAAGACTCCTCAAATCCATAGATTATTCAAGGGGCTTTGCTCCAGCCTTTTTCTGGAGATTCTCTTTCCACTGCTGGAATTTTGAAAGTTTCTTCTCGGGAGCCTTTTCTGTAACATTTCCGTGAATTCCCTTAACAGCTGTAATATGGATACCTCCGCCTACAGTTGCTTTAACTTCTTTTTTAAGCGGTATTGCATCAAAAACTTCTTTGCTGTCACATACAAGAGTAACGATCTGTGACTGAACCTTTGTTGTTGCCGGTCCTCCATTCATACGGTTCATCTTCTGACCGACCATCGTCTGATAACCGCCGATCTTTGCCTTTACAACCTGAACCTTGGTTCCTCGACGCCACTTGGGTATCTGGGATATCACAGCGTCCGGAAGTCCTGAATCTTTTATTTTCATAACTTTTTTATCAATTATGAGAAGCGGAAGTGTTGCAGAAGTTGCTTCGATCGCTGCCTGTCCTTCTGCCTGCTTTTTCTCAAGTCGACGCCCAAGAAAATAAAGTGCTACAATGGCTGCTATAAGAACCACCAAAACTACAATTAAAACAATGGTTATCGTATTCAATTTTGTAAACCCTCCTGAACTATAGATACAAAGCTGAGATTTTATCACATATAAGTGTATTTAATCGCAGAATTTTAGAACATACAGCTAACAGTTTAACACGTTTTTTTTCTCGGGTAAATATATAATAAGAGTTTTTTCTCAAATCTCTTTAAAATAAAAATCCGGCATAACGCCGGATTTTTAAACTTCATATTTCTTATCAGCGATCCATAAATCCCTTCATCGCATCTGTAAACTGTAAAGTGTTTTCCTTCACCATTCGGCATGCTCCCAAAGGATAATTATCAGGAAGTACCTTGCTGCAGGCAGCCGGTTCCCAATAAATCACTCCAAGACCTTTATTATCCGGGACAACTTCGACAGCCTCCAAAGCAAGTTTTATCATTTTGGCTGTTTCATCTGGTTCATTCTCAAGACCACCGATCTCGCAGATCATTACCTCTTTGCCATATTTAGAAGCACACTTAAGAAGATTTACCGAAAGATCGTTTATAGTCTCCTTATATGTCTTTCCAAGCCAGTATGGATAATAAGACATGCCAATTATATCAGTCTTGGCTTTATAAGTTCCAATGATATCATCAAAGAATTTTTCAAAAAACTTCCTGTTATTTCCTTCTGCCAGATGTGTGATCACCTTAGCATCAGGAAATACTGTTTTTACAGCGTCATAAGCGGAAGTCAGGAATTTTGCAAGATTTCCTCTTTCTTCAGAATATATTCCTAATGGAAAGAGCATTCCGTTGTTTATCTCGTTTCTAACCTGAAAATATTCAGGACTCACACCCTGATCTCTAAGCGCC
>JAIKZC010000070.1 GCA_024682575.1 Lachnospiraceae bacterium
GAATTGACACCTTCAATTCCTATTTTGGCCAGAATTGAAGTTAAGGCGGCAAATATAGCCGACCCGAGAGCGAAGATAAACCACATAGCATTTCCTCCTTTAGTTACTGTATTGGTGCGCGTGTCTGGTTGCATTATCCTGAAAACTGAAGTAGTCAGGTCTGTGCCGTGACTGGGTATATTCAAACATGATACCGTCACTGTTGTAGGTCTGGCTTGTGACAACGGCGAGACAGTTATAGTCTCCAAGCTCTAAGTATTTCTCATCAATTTCTGTCATTTTTTCAACGGTAAATACACGTTTGCTTGTAATGATAGACATATGAAGACTATTTTCTATATATTTATAGATTGAATTCTCGGCTATTTCTTTTGTAAGACCCGGTATCAGCTCTTTTAGGAAGTAGTTATGGTTCAGGATCAGAGCCTTATCATCAAGATAATGTACACGTTGTATATAATAAAGTTCGGATCCCTGTTCGAATCCTGTTCGACGGGCGATTTTTTTATCTGCAGTAAGTTCGGTAAAATATATTACCTTCGTAACGGGTTTTTTGCCGTTTCTTATGGCAGATTCGCGGAAGCTTTCGATATTTCCGATAGTAAAACTGTTCTGAACCATGGGACGGTAAATATTTCTTACACCTTTTCCCTGCATGGTCTGGACATATCCGTCAAGAACAAGATTGCTTATGGCACGACGTATGGTATTTCTGGAACAGTCATAATTTTCTATGAGCTGGTGTTCAGAGGGTAAAAGCTCCTGAAATTCAAATTCTTCGTTTTCAATTCTGTTTTTCAGATCCTGATAAATTTCAGGGTATTTAGATTTTGGCATTATTTAAGAATCTCCTGCTTGTTTAGACATCTCTTTAGATTATACTATAAAATAAGGGATTTGAAAAATTTCAAAATTTCTCTATTTGATTAGCCTATCAACTTGTTTGAACAAATTTTTAAAAATGCGTTGACATGTTTAAACAAGTATGCTATAAAATAATTACAACTTGTTCAAACAAGAAGATATTTTATGGGAGGCCATTATGGGTAAGTACACAAATGACGCGAAAGAACTATTGAAACTGGTCGGAGGAAAAGAAAATATCGCAGCTGTTTCTCATTGTGTAACAAGAATGAGATTTGTGCTGAATGAGCCTGCTAAAGCTGATATAAAGGCGATCGAGAGCATGAAGGTCGTCAAGGGAAGCTTTACGCAGTCAGGACAGTTCCAGGTAATAATCGGAACAACAGTAGGAGATTTCTATAATGATTTTATTGCGGTCTCAGGTATCGAGGGAGTTTCAAAAGATGCCGTAAAGTCTGCAGCCAAACAGAACCAGAACGCGCTGCAGAGACTTATAACTGCTCTTGCAGAGATATTTGCTCCTCTTATCCCCGCGATCATAACCGGAGGACTTATCTTAGGATTCAGAAACTGTATCGACAGTCTCTATCTTTTCGAGAACGGAACAAAGACTTTATGCGATATCAGTGTATTCTGGGCAGGGATAGACAGCTTTTTATGGCTTATAGGAGAAGCAGTATTCCATATGCTTCCGGTTGGAATATGCTGGTCAGTCACAAAGAAAATGGGCACAACACAGATACTTGGAATCATTTTAGGACTTACACTTGTATCTGGACAGCTGCTTAATGCATACGCTGTTGCATCTACCGCTGCCGCAGATATTCCGGCATGGAATTTTGGATTTTTCAAGGTTAATATGATCGGTTATCAGGCACAGGTAATACCTGCAATGCTCGCCGCATTCGCCCTTGCCTATCTGGAAAAATTCTTCAGGAAGATCACACCTTCAGTAGTTTCGATGATAGTTGTTCCTTTCTGCAGCCTTTTACTTTCAGTTATAGCTGCTCATTTCGTACTCGGACCTATCGGCTGGAAGCTTGGTTCTGCAATTTCAGCTATCGTTTATGCAGGAATAACCGGTTCCTTAAAAGTTGTATTTGCAGCAATTTTCGGCTTTGTATATGCTCCGCTTGTAATAACAGGACTCCATCATATGTCAAATGCGATCGACCTTCAGCTCATTGCTGACTACGGCGGAACAATGCTCTGGCCTATGATCGCACTTTCAAATATAGCACAGGGTTCTGCGGTTCTCGGAATGATCTTTTTACAGAAGAAAAATCCTGAAGCACAGGAAGTAAACGTACCGTCATGTATTTCATGCTACCTTGGTGTAACAGAACCTGCAATGTTCGGTGTTAATCTTAAACACGTTTATCCTTTTGTATGCGGCATGATCGGCTCGGCATTTGCAGCAGTTATCTGTGTTGCTACAGGAACAACAGCCAATGCGATCGGTGTAGGAGGACTTCCGGGTATCCTTTCGATCCAGCCGCAGTATATGCCAAGTTTTGCATTAGCTGCAGTTACAGCAGTAGCAGTACCTTTTATACTTACAGTTGTAGTAGGCAAGAAAAAAAGCTTTGCTAAAAATACGAAAAAAGCAGTCAGCATGACTTAAGAAAGTTTAGAGAGTGATCTTATGAATAGTTTCAAAGAATCTACAATTTACCAGATATATCCTAAATCATTTTATGACAGCAACGGAGATGGTATAGGTGATATAAGAGGTATTATTGAGAAGCTTGATTATATCAAGAGTCTCGGTGTGGATTATATCTGGACAACGCCTTTCTTTCGTTCGCCAATGAATGATAACGGCTACGATATAGCAGACTATCTGGAGATAAATCCGGATTTCGGAAATATGAAGGATGTTGAGGATCTTATTTCTGCAGCGGATGAGCGCGGGATAGGTATCATACTGGATATGGTATTTAACCATACTTCGACAGAACACGAATGGTTCAGAAGAGCTCTTTCAGGAGAAAAAAAATACCTCGACTATTATATATTCAGAGATGGAGAAGCAGATAAAACCCCGACTAACTGGCAGTCAAAATTCGGAGGTTCAGCATGGGAGTATATTCCGGCTCTTAAAAAATGGTATCTGCATTTATTTGATAAAAGTCAGGCCGATCTTAACTGGGATAACCCTGAGGTAAGGGAGGAGCTTAAGAAGATCGTTCTTTTCTGGAAGAATAAAGGAGTCAGGGGCTTTCGGTTTGATGTGGTAAATCTTATTTCAAAGCCGGAGAATTTTAAGGATGATGATAAAGGTGACGGAAGAAGATTTTATACGGACGGACCGCATGTACATGAGTATTTAAGAGAACTTGTTACAGATACCGGCATAGAGGATATGCTTACTGTTGGTGAAATGTCATCTACATCAATAGAGCATTGTGTGAGATATACCGATCCGGAAGAAAAAGAGCTTGCCATGTGTTTTAATTTCCATCATCTGAAGATCGATTATAAGGATGGGAATAAATGGGAACTGCAGAAGCCTGACTTTGATAAGCTTAAGAGTATTTTCAAAGACTGGCAGCTGAAAATGCAGGAAAAAAATGGCTGGAATGCAGTTTTCTGGTGTAATCATGATCAGCCGAGAGTAGTCTCAAGATTCGGGGATGAAGAGAAATACCATAAAGAATCGGCAAAGATGCTGGCAGCGGCAATACATATGCTTAGAGGGACACCTTATGTATATCAGGGTGAGGAAATTGGAATGACCAATCCTCATTTTGACACTATTGATGATTACAGGGATGTAGAGAGCATAAATTATTACAGGATCCTCTTGGAGGAGGGAAAGTCTGAGAAGGAAGCTCTTGAAATATTAGGGGAAAGATCAAGAGATAATTCAAGGACACCCATGCAGTGGGACAGGTCAGAGAATGCCGGATTTTCAAAAGCTGAACCCTGGATAAAGGTTCCTGAAGGGAATAGTTTTATAAATGCTTCTGATGAGGAGAAGGACGAGGATTCAATCCTTAATTTTTACAGAAAACTGATTGGGCTCAGAAAGAAATATCCTGTAATACAGGACGGAAGGATTGAATTTATAGAAGAAGCGGGGAAGGAAATTTTAGCATATAAAAGGATGAAAGATGGGGTTGAGTTAAGCGTTTATAATAATCTGTCGGCTGATGAGCAGAGTATTGGCGGAGGGGTATGTATTAAAGATAAAAAGATATTGTTGTCAAATTATCAGCAGGATGAAAAAGATATTGTAAAAAAACTCAGACCATATGAAACTATTATTTTAATAAACAAATAATAGTAAAAAAACGGGGACACAGTCAGATCTGTGATCCCTGTTTTTTTGTGCTTAGAGAATCATGTAATTGAATAGAAAATTATGCTATAATTTCTTTTGTGAAAGAGCAAGATGCTTTTATATAAGGGGAATCTATATTGGAAGAATACAGAAATTCAGAAAAGATCAGAAAGAAAATAATCGACTATGGCCTGTCTTTTGAGGATAGTTACCAGGATGCTCCTTTTAAGGATAGCAACTGGCAGTTAGTCAGATATAAAAATAATAATAAGGCTTTTATATGGACTTATGAAAAAGACGGAGTAATAAACATCAATCTTAAAGTTGATCCCGATAAGGCATATTTTTGGAGAAATTTATATAAATCGGTAATACCCGGCTATCACCAGAATAAAGAGCATTGGAATACGGTGATCATGGATGGGACTGTACCCTGGGATGACGTAAGCCTTATGATAGAGGAAAGCTATGAACTTATATCATACAGTCCGGCAAAGAAGATTTATGAGGCTGTAAAAAAGATTCCTTATGGGAATGTCGCAACCTATGCACAGGTAGCCGAAGCTGCAGGTGACCGAAAGATGGCCAGGGCAGTGGGAAATGCACTTCATAAAAATCCGGATCCTGATAATATTCCCTGTTACAGGGTGGTAAATTCACAGGGAAAGCTCGCAGGTAAATTTGCCTTTGGAGGAGAGGACGAACAGGCAAGGCTTTTAAGGGCAGAGGGGATAGAAGTCGTTGACAGCAGAGTTGATCTTAAAAAATATCAATGGAGGATGTCTGATGAAGATAATTAACCTTATAGAAAATACTGAAGGCGGCAGCGGCTGTGCCTTTGCACACGGACTTTCTTTTTTTATTGAAACGGGGAAACATAAGCTTCTGGTAGATCTGGGACCGTCTGATGAGACTCTTAAAAATGCTGAAAAGCTTGGTATCGATCTTAGAAAGGTCGATATCGTGATCTTAAGTCATGGACATTATGATCATTCGGGTGGGATCATGCCGTTTAGTGAGATTAATAATAAGGCGATCATCTATATGCAGAAGAATGCGGTGGACGATTATTATTCAGACGATGGAATAAGAGAAGACCGTGAAAGATACAGATATATAGGAATTGATAAAAAGATAGCTGAATTGCCTCAGGTCAGATTTATAGATGGCGATCATACAATAGACGATGAATTAAGGCTTTTTACGATAGATAAAAGGAGCCATAAACTCCCATTTACTAATGCGAGCCTTAAGCTGAAGGTCGGAGATGAATATATTCAGGATGAATTCAGCCACGAGCATTATCTTCTATTAAATCAGAATGGAAAGAAGATTTTGATCTCCGGATGTGCCCATAACGGTATATTGAGTAT
>JAIKZC010000098.1 GCA_024682575.1 Lachnospiraceae bacterium
AAAGAAGGAGCAGATTATCTGGGAGTTGGCGCAGTATTTCCGACAGGCTCAAAGGATGATGCTGACGATGTTTCTTATGAGACCTTGAAAGCTATCTGTGAAGCGGTATCAATACCTGTTGTAGCCATAGGCGGGATCACAAAGGAAAATACTCCGGTACTCGCCGGCAGCGGCATATGCGGAATCGCAGTAATAAGCGCGATCTATGCACAGCCGGACATAAAAAAAGCGGCTGCAGAGCTTAAAAAGATCACTGAGGAAACAGTTAAATGAAATTTGTTAAAGATATAAAGGGCATAATTTTTGATATAGACGGAGTGCTTTTAGACTCGATGATAATCTGGAAGGACCTTGGAGTCAGATATTTAAGGGCTAAAGGGAAAGAGGCTGAAAGCGGTCTCTCGGAAATACTTTTTTCAATGAGTATGGAAGACGGAGCCGAATATATCAAAAGCCATTATCTGCCTGAGATGCCGGCTGAAGAAATATCGGAAGGAATCTCGAAAATGCTCGAGGATTTTTATTTTTATGAGGTTGAGATCAAGACAGGAGCAGATAAACTGCTTGAAAGTCTTGAAGAAGCCGGGGTCAAGATCACGGCGGCGACCTCGAGTCCGAGAGAGCATGTGGAGAGGGCACTTTCGAGAAACGGTATTCTCAGATATATAGATAAGATCTTCACCAGTTCCGAGATCGGTTCAAGTAAACATTCTCCGGAAATATATGATGCGGCGGCAAAGTCGATGGGCTTAAAAAGAGAAGAAGTATGTGTTTTTGAAGATTCTCTTTATGCCCTTAAAACGGCTGCCCAAGCCGGCTATCACACAGTCGGGGTATATGATGCAAACGGAGAAGCTGACCAGACGGGACTTGAAGAAGCAGCAGAAATTTATATACGGGACTTTGCTTCTATTTTCTGACTGCAGATAAGCGGCTGACCGGGGGCACCACCTTCAGTCGCTATATAAAAGGTAAATGCTTTGAAATGAACTTATTGAAAGGAGACAAAAATGAGAAAAGCATTGACGATCGCAGGATCTGATTCCTGCGGAGGCGCCGGTATACAGGCGGACATCAAAACGATGACCATGAATGGAGTTTATGCAATGAGTGCGATAACAGCCCTCACTGCACAAAATACGACCGGCGTAAGAGACATATTGGAAGCATCTCCGGAATTCCTTGGAGAGCAGATAGATGCTGTATTTGAGGATATTTTTCCGGACGCAGTTAAGATCGGGATGGTTTCATCCACAGGCTTGATAGAGCTTATAGCGGAGAAACTTAAAAAATACGGAGCAAAAAATATCGTAGTTGATCCTGTAATGGTTGCGACCAGCGGAGCAAGACTCATAGAAGAAGATGCAGTGGAAGCCTTAAAGACAAAGCTCCTGCCTATTGCGACCGTAATAACACCAAACATTCCGGAAGCGGAGATATTAAGCGGAATGAAAATAGAGGATGAAGCAGCAATGGAAAAAGCTGCCGGGATCCTTTTTGAGCGTTACGGCTGTGCGGCTCTGGTAAAGGGCGGACACAGGATCAATGATGCCAATGATGTTTTATATTGCGGAGATGACCAGGGATTTAAATGGTTTAAGGGACAAAGAATAAATAATCCCAATACGCATGGAACCGGTTGTACACTTTCAAGCGCCATCGCCTCGAATCTTGCAAAGGGCTATAGTCTGTCCGAGTCTGTCGAGCTGGCAAAGGCTTACCTTTCCGGAGCGCTTGCAGCAATGCTTGATCTGGGAAAAGGCTCAGGACCTATGGCACATAATTTTGCAATTTTAAATAGAGGAGAATGAAATGGAAAAGAAACAGAAATTTGATGGTTACGCTGACAAGTATGATGAGTGGTTCATGAAAAATGAGAACCTTTTTACAAGTGAACTCAGACTTTATAAAAAAGCACTTGGAGATATTTCAGGGAAAAAACTTTTATCGGTAGGCTGCGGCAGCGGACTTTTTGAGAGCTTTGTAGACAGCAGTAATATCGAAGGTATTGAGCCGTCGGAGGATATGGGAAGGATCGCTGAAAAGCGCGGTGTCAATATCATTAAATATGGAGTTATAGAAGAAATCGATCTTCCGGAAAATACTTATGACATTATTTATTTCAACGGAAGCTCAAGCTATATGGAGGACTTAAGACCCGTATATGAAAAAAGTCTCCGGGCATTAAAGCAGGGCGGCAAGCTTATACTTTTTGATGTGCCGAAAGAAAGCGCATTTGGATTTATGTATCTTCTTGGAAAGAGCCTGAATACTTATGATCATGAGTATCTTAAAGGAACAATGCCGGAACTTCCGTACCCGCTTGAGCTGGCAAGCTCCGGAGTATGGCATTCCACGGAGGAAAAGATCAATATCTTAAAAGAGCTTGGAGTAACTAAGTTTGACTTTTACCAGACATTAGTAAAGAATCCTCTCTATACAAATGAAGAGGCTGAAGAGGTTTCAGAGGGATATAAGAGCGGCGGATACGTTGCCATAATAGCTGATAAATAAGGGGTATTGGATATATGAAATTGTCGGATATACTCTTTGAGAGAGCAGAGCAACTCTGGACTGAGGCTGTAAATAAAAATTTTGTGACGGAAATGGCGTTGGGAACTCTGGATGCAGAGCGATTCAGAAATTATATGCTGCAGGATTTTCTTTATCTGGAGGACTATATAGAGATTTTGGAAAAGACTCTGGAGTATACGGAGGATCCCGGGCTTTTGGGATTTTTGCAGGAAATATTATCTGAGACAAAGAATGAATTAATAAGGGTTCATCGTCCAAATCTGAAAAAAACAGGCATAACGGAGGATGACATTTCGAATTGCGTAAGATCCTCGGTAATCTTAGAATATGTAGATTATATGAAAAGGGAGCTTGAAGAGAATGGTCTTCTTGCCGGCCTCACCGCACTCCTTCAATGCTCCTGGGTCTATGCATATATTGCGGAAAAAATGACGGAGAAATACCCTTTGGAAATAGAAAAATCAGCCTATAAAGACTGGTTTGAGGCGTATAGATGCAAGGAGTATACAGCTACCAACAATAAGTGGATCGATTTTCTGGATAAAGAGACCATTGGAATAGACAGCAAAGAGGCGGATGATCTCTCTGAAATTTTTAAGAGATGCGCAAAATATGAAAACTGCTTCTGGGATGAGCTCTATAGTTATAGAAAAAATGTTGAAAACTAATTGGCAAAATCTGATTTTAAAAGGTCTTATTGACGAAAGTTAAATTTTATAAAATAAAGACATTTGTCAAAAGAGACGAAAAAAGGATCATGCGCAAATTTGCGCTTACGAATTACAAATTTTTATGATAGTATAAAATTAATTAATGGTAGTCGCAGATAAAAGGATCGAGACGAAAGTTTCTCGGTCCTTTTTCTATGTTTTTTTATAAGGAGATCTAAAATGCCTAAGACAAAATTTGAAAACGTTATCTTTACTTTTATCATGGCCTTCGTAATGGTTTATGGAATGATATGTTATAACATTTCCATCAACATGGGTGGATGTACAAATGCAGTATTCCTTATGGCCTTTGGTGAGCTTAAGATCATGTGGCCGATAGCTATCGTGCTTGAGCTTTTCGTAGTGGGACGTATCGCTCCAATGCTTGCTTTTTCATTTATGAAACCCACTGACAGACCGCAGTTCATAACTTATGCGATCTCATTCTGCATCTGTGCACTTATGTGCCCTATTATGAGTCTTATAGCTACATTCCTTTTCAAAGAGCCAAGCTTTGGAACCTATGCTCAGACATGGGCAATGAATCTTCCGGCTGCTTACGGAATGCAGTTCATAATCGCAGGACCTTTGACACGACTTATCTTCAGAACTATCTTCAGAAGAGGGGAAAATGCTGCTGTAGAGGCTGCACGTAATTAAAAAATAAAAAAAATTTAAAAAACCACTTGCAAAATCTGTCAACATTTAGTATTATTGATAGGCACGCGGAAGTGTCGGAATTGGCAGACGAGCAAGACTAAGGATCTTGTGACAGCAATGTTGTGCGGGTTCAAGTCCCGCCTTCCGCACTAAAAAAGAGCAGCTTTTAGCTGCTCTTTTTTTGCGTGGAAGGGGCACTTGAACCCGGCTTGCTGGCGCAAGCGGTTCAAGTCAGCGGTGCCATGTGCGCATGGCGCACATAAACGGCACTCAAAACATGCCAAAGGGCATGTTTTGCACCTTCCGCATTTTTTTGAGTGGAGGGGGCACTTGAACCCGGCTTGCTGACGCAAGCGGTTCAAGTCAGCGGTGCCATGTGCGCAAGGCGCACATAAGCGGCACTCAAAACATGCCAAAGGGCATGTTTTGCACCTTCCGCACTAAAATGCGAAGTTGAGAACACCTTTCATTCAAGGATATGGTTGTTCAGAGGTGGCTTCGCTATAGTGTATGATTTAGAGCATAGGTAAAAGCACATGAAAAAAGCGGTAGCAAAAACTACCGCAATGAAACTCATTTATTTTGTTCTATCCAATCACCTAACGCTGATTCTAATTTAGCAAAATCACAAGCAAACATTTGAACTTTTCCAGAGCTAATTTGTTTATCATAAATCTTTGATGCCTTGAGTAAAATGTCATCAACTTTCTTGACGCAAAAAACATATTCCTTGTTTAATAAATCTTTATACTTAGTAACCTCATCTGAATCACCTTCTGCAATATTGAAGTCAACAAATGATATTACATCATCTGTGACCGGAATCATTTTCTTTATATCTACAGCAGATAAGATATGCTTAACTTTTGTATCATCATCTGTTGCAACACATATAGCATTTTGAGATACAGAATCTTTATCTTCGATAGCAAAAACAAGAAATCTATCAGGATAGGCATCTTTCCATGTTTTATGCTTTTCTTTGGCAGACGTCAGCGGCAATACGTATTTCGTATCATTGTTTGTCATAAGAACACCCAAATAAGGCTTGTTATCATAATCGTTTGGCTTATAGAAGACTTCAGAACAGGCATTATGAAGGTGTTTCAAATAATCCATATCTACATTTACAAATCTCAAATTTCCATCTAGATTAAACATGGCAATCCCCTAAAAAAAATGTGGGAAGCTTAAGCTTCCCACTCATTAAAGTTCATCTCTTTACGGAAAATCCGAAGGTTAATGGAGACCTTCTTTAAAGTTCATCTCTTCACTAACTCGCAGGTTAGTAGGTTAATGGAGACCTTTCTAAGATTATATTACACCCATCAGAGCTGATTTTCAACTTGAAATTAAGCACCCGCTTATGATTTTTAAATAAACAGTGCTAAAAACGTTTTAGCTT
>JAIKZC010000114.1 GCA_024682575.1 Lachnospiraceae bacterium
GATTCGGTTTGTCTGCACGGAGACGGAGTAAAGGCAGTGGAATTTGCGAGGAGCATCAGTGAGAGGCTCAAAGCTGAAAATATAAAAATATGCGGACTTGAAGAGGTGATAAAAGGTGAGTGAGGCGAAAAGCATAGAAGAAATAATCCTTAAATATTCATCAAGGGGAATGAATATATTAAAGGATCATCTTCCTAAAGATTATTGCAGCATAGCCGCAAATGAAATCCTGTCATGGAAAAAGGGAAATGTAGTTTTAGCTACAGGTTTTTATGTGGCAGGTTTTGCAGAAACAGACGGACCTGCAGGAACGGTCGTATTGGGAAGAGCCTTAAAAAAGCTTGGATATGATCCGGTCATCGTAACTGATGAATACTGCAGAAACTTTTTTGAGGATGAAGATTTTAAGGTAAGATATCTGGATTTAAATGCTGACAGTGAAAGCTGTCGGGAATTGCTTAAAGAGCTGGATCCGGTTGGTATGATTTCTATAGAGCGATGCGGGAAAAATATTGAAGGCAAATATGCAAATATGAGAGGAGTTGATATAGGGGAACATACGGCACCTGTAGATGAACTTTTCAGACTTGCATTCGGAGAAATTCCGACTATAGGGATAGGAGATGGTGGAAATGAGATCGGAATGGGTAATCTTAAGGAAACTATCAGTAATGAACTTTCACTCACGCCATGTGAGGTAAAGACAGACATCCTTCTTATCGCTTCGGTTTCTAACTGGGGAGCATATGCCCTTGCAGCAGCTCTTTCAGAAAAGACCGGACAAGACCTTATGACATCCTCTGAAGAGACCGAAGCTTATATTGGAAAGACCGTTGAGATGGGAAGTGTTGACGGGGTAAGCCATGAACATAAGGTGAGTGTAGACGGAAATGATATTTCGATAGAAATGGAAATAATAGACGAATTAATAGGAAGTATGAAAATCACAGCTTAAATTAATAAAAATATTGTTATTTAACTGGAGGGATTGATATAATGAAAACATTAGGTTATTATAACGGAAAATATGATGAACTTGAAAAAATGACAGTACCTTTTGATGACAGAGTCTGCTTTTTCGGTGACGGCGTCTATGATGCGGCTCCGGCAAGAAACTATAAGATCTTTGCTTTGGATGAGCATATAGACCGCTTCTTTAACAGTGCTGCAATTCTTGATATCAAAATTCCGGTTTCTAAAGAAGAACTCGCAGATCTTCTTAATGATCTGGTTAAAAAACTTGATACAGGCAACCAGTTTGTTTACTGGCAGTGCACCAGAGGCACAGGTATCAGAGATCATAAATATACCGAGGGTGCCGGTAACCTTTGGGTAATGCTCAAGCCCGGCAAATTATCAGATGGACTTACACCTATTAAATGCATCAGCTGTGAAGATCACAGATTCGAGTATTGCAACTGCAAGACCTTGAACCTTCTGCCATCGGTACTATACGCGGAGAAGGCCGCGAAGGCCGGATGCGATGAATCAATTCTTTACAGACACGGAGGTCGTGTAACAGAATGCGCACACTCAAATTGTCATATCATCAAGGATGGAAAGCTTTATACAGCACCGACGGATGACCTGATCCTGCCGGGAATCGCAAGGGCACATCTCGTAAGAATGTGCAAAAAACTTGGAATAGCAGTCAGTGAAACACCGTATTATATGGAGGATCTTCTGAAAGCGGACGAGGTTCTGGTAACTTCTTCATCAAATGTCTGCCTGAGAGTAGGAGAGCTTGACGGAGAAAAGATCGGAGGAAAAGATCCGGAGACCTTTGAAAAGCTCAGAAGCAGTCTTTACACTGAGATACTTGAGGCCACAGCATAATAAGCCTGAATAGGGTTAGTTATATATCAATTGTTGTTTTATAAGGGAGGAAATGTGTATGGAAAGATTCGAAGAAATTGTTGCATCTGTTGACAGCTTTGTCTGGGGACCGGCAATGCTCATACTGCTTGTAGGTACAGGCATTTACATGACAATAAGGCTTAAATTCCAGACCTGGAGAAATTTAGGCTACGCACTTCACAGTATTTTCAGCAGTGATTCAAGAAAGACAAATCGCGGAACAGGTGATGTATCTCCGTTTTCATCCCTTATGACAGCCCTTGCGGCAACCATCGGTACAGGAAATATCGCCGGTGTTGCAACAGCTATGGCTTCCGGCGGACCAGGAGCATTGGTATGGATGTGGATCAGTGCTTTATTCGGACTTACCACTAAATTCACTGAGTGTATGCTCGCTGTAAAATACAGAGAGAAAAATGAGATCGGTGAAATGAACGGCGGACCGATGTTCACCATGAGAAACGGCTTTAAGAATAAGGCAGTCGGCAAAACACTCGGATTCTTATTCGCACTCTTTGCAGCTCTGGCATCATTTGGTATCGGAGATATGACTCAGTCAAACTCGATCGCATCAGCAGTCAGCAGTTCCTTCGGAGTTCCTGCAGCTGTAACAGGTGCTATTGTTACAGTACTTACTTTAGCAATAATCGTTGGCGGTATTAAGAGTATTTCAAAGGTATCCTCAGTAGTCGTTCCGGCTATGGCAGTATTTTATGTAATTGCAGGTCTCCTTTGCATCATCCTTAACATTAAAAATGTACCTCATGGTCTTTATCAGATCATTGTAATGGCATTTAACCCTCAGGCTGTTGGCGGCGGAGTTATAGGTACTATCACAGCTTCAGTTATGAATTCTGTAAGATATGGTGTTGCAAGAGGATGTTTCTCAAACGAAGCCGGTATGGGATCCGCAGCGATCACAGCAGCATCAGCTACAACAGATGATCCTGTAAGACAGGGTTATATCAATATGACAGGTACTTTCTTTGATACTATCGTTGTATGTTCCATTACCGGTCTTGTTATCGCATCATCGGGAGTTCTCGGAACAGTAGATGCAGCAGGAAACACACTTTCAGCAGTACCCCTTACAATGGCTGCTTTTGCAGCAACCTTGGGACCTGCAGGTTCATATCTTGTTTCAATAGGAATTATGCTTTTTGCTTTTTCAACGATCATCGGATGGGAATATCACGGTGAAAAGGCGGTTGAGTATTTAGTACCAAACAGAAAAGTTATATATCTTTACAGAGTGGTTTATTCACTTATAGTTTTCGTTGGTGCTACACAGACTCTTGAGCTTATCTGGAATATTTCAGATATCATGAACGCACTTATGGCTATACCGAACCTTATCTGTATGCTTGTTATGTCAGGTGTAGTAGTAGAGGAAGTAAAACGCTTCCAGCCTACAGTTGAAATGGAAAAGGCATCCTGGAAAAACAAGGCAAAGGGTGCAGAAAGCACGTTAAATGCTGAATAATAACTAAATTAAAGACTGATATTTGACCGGAGGATTTTATTCCTCCGGTCTTTTTGTTTGATCAATTTGTGTTTTTTCTGTGACAAAAGTCATTTCTTTTTTTTATAAAGGATAAATTAAGATTACGAGATTATACTCACTTCGAAATAAAAAATAAATGGTTTTTTTAGAAATAGAAGCGAGGGAAAAATGAAAGAAAAGTCTTTAGGGAAAAAGATATTCAAGTCCAGGAAAATTATTGCACTGGCTTCTGCTGTCCTGGTCGCGGTATCAGTAGGAACAGCAGTGGTCTTCAATAATGTTTTTGCAAACGAACCTACAGAGGAGGAGCTTTTAGAAACTGTCGCAGTTGAAAGACAGGATTTAAGAAAATCCATAAGTGTTACAGGAAGCATTGCCAGCGCGGAAAGCTATACACTTACATCGGATCTTACAGACGTGGATGTTAAGAAAGTTTATGTAAAGGTCGGAGACAGAGTGAAGAAAGGTGATGTCATTGCAGAACTTGACAGCTCTGATATAGAGATTTCACTTAAGGATGCAGAGGAAAATTTAAGCGCTGCAGAAGAAAAAAATAATCTGGAAATAGCAGCAGCAAAAAGAAATTACGAGCTCGCAAAAGAGGCTGCCGAGGCCTCGGCTCTCCGCTCTGCAGCTGAGCTTCAGAAGGCTCAGCAGGACTACCAGGAGGCAGTAAATAAGTCGGAGAGCTTAAAAAATGAGTATAACGGCGCGTCTGCTTCTGTGACAGAGGAAAACGGAAATGTCGATGAAGCAAAAAAAGATGTTGAAAAATTGAAGAAGAAATCCAGAAAAATCGAAGCCGAGATTTCTGACCTCCAGCGCGAACTCGATAAAATAGATGAGGAAAAAAACAGAGATCAGTATAACGCCAAAAAAGATCAAATAGCAGATCGTCAGAAGGATCTCGATAAAATAAAAAATAAGCTTGAAGATAAAGAAAGCTCTCTTTCTGATATCCAGTCAGATCAGTCTGAGGCAAAGTCAAAGCAGTCAGAGAAGGAATCTGAGGCAAAGACTGCTGAGGAAGATATCAAAACAAAGCAGGAGGCTGCGATCAAAGCCCAGCAGGCTGCCGAGGATGCAGCAAGAGAAAATGAGAAGTCACTTGCAGAAGGACAGGACAGTATTAAAAGCAGTGAACTTTCTGCAGCATCGGGAACTACAGAGTCAAAAAGAGAAGTAAATAAATATAAAAAACAGCTTGATAAGGCGATCATAAAAGCGCCTGCTGATGGTGTTATAACTTCAGTTGAGGTTAAGGAAGGTTCAACCTATAAAGGTGACGTGATAGCAGTGCTGCAGGATGACAGCGGATATAAGGTAAAAGCGCAGGTAGACCAGTATGATATCAGTGATGTGGAAAATGGCATGAAAGCTGAGATCAAGACTGATACCACAGGCGATGAGATCATGACAGGTAAGGTAAGCTTTGTATCACCGACTCCGGCAGAGGCTGTGTCGACTAAAGACAATTCTGATTCAAATACGAGTGGTTCGAGCACTGATTATCCTATTGAGGCTGTTATAGATGAACCAAGTGACAGACTGAGGATCGGAATGAGTGTTAAGCTGACAATTATTGAGAAGGAATCAGTTAATGCTCTGGCAGTTCCGAATAGTGCTGTTAAGGAAGATGAGGATGGAAATAGCTATGTTGAAATAAAAGCAGTAGATGATTCATCCTCTGAAAACGGAGAGTCTGATTTTGAAATAAAGAAAGTCACTGTAAAGACAGGTCTTAAGACAGATTATTATACAGAGATAATAAGCGATGAACTCAGCGAGGGAAGCGAAGTGATCAACAGCTCAGAGGATGAGGAAACAACGGAGGCTGCAGATGAGCTCTGATAGAAAATTAATTATTGACGCAAAGGGCATTGTTAAAAGATTTAATATCGGAATGGAAAATGAACTGGAAATACTTCATGGAATAGATATAAAGGTCTATGAAGGAGAGTTTGTTTCAATAGTCGGAAGCTCGGGTTCCGGAAAATCCACACTCATGAATATAATCGGCCTTCTTGATAAACCGACAGAAGGAAGCTATATACTCGATGGTGAAGACGTTTGTGCAGAACGCGATGAAAAGCTTTCACATATAAGAAACCAGAAGATAGGCTTTGTATTTCAGACCTATAATCTGATCTCGAGGACCAGTGCATTAAAAAATGTTGAGCTTCCGATGCTCTACGCGGGAATGGGAGCAAAAGAGCGACGTCAGAGAGCTGAGGAGCTTTTAGAAATAGTTGATATGAAAGAGAGAATGGAACATACTCCGGATGAACTTTCCGGAGGTCAGAAGCAGCGAGTAGCAATTGCGCGCTCACTTGGAAATTCTCCTTCGATAATCCTTGCGGATGAGCCGACAGGAGCGCTGGATTCGCATACCGGAAGAATGATAATGGATCTTTTTCATAAATTAAATGAAGAACAGGGGATTACGATAGTGTTTATCACGCATTCGCCTGAACTTGCGGAGGAAACCGAAAGAGTCCTTACTCTTTCAGATGGACGTATCATAGACGAAAGGAGAGGAGCCAATTATGTTCGTGGAAAATATAAAGCTGGCGCTTACGGCGCTTGCGGCTAATAAAATGAGGACTCTCCTTACAATGCTTGGGATCATCATAGGAATTGCATCTGTTATCGCAATAATGACAGTGGGAGATGCAATGAATAACAGCATGCTGGATTCCATGGGAGATATGGGTATAAATAATGTTTCTGTTTTTATTTCAGAAAAGATGCAGGAGGACGGGAGCTACAGCGACCGTAAGATGAAGGACTCTGACTATTTTGATGTGGATTTCATAGAATCGCTTAAAGAAAAATTCAAGGGAAAAATAGAAGGAGTATCCTTAAAACAGGAGCTTGGAAGTGTAAAGGTTACCGATAAAAAGAATTATGCAAATATAAATCTTAAAGGTGTCAACAGGACTGCATTTAAGCAGACCAAGGCAAAGATAATCGCCGGGAGAAATCTGAACTCAGACGATTACGTAAATGGAAACAGTGTTGTTATTGTTTCAGACAGATATGTCAATAATATTTTTGACGGAGATGCAGAAAAGGCATTGGGACAAAATGTGGAAGTTGTTCTTGGAAGCAATTATTACAGTTATGTTATAGTTGGTGTTTATGAATACCAGGACAGAGCGGGAGGATTTAGTGCAGGTGGTTCTCAGAAGGATCTGGAAACGGAAGCTTATATTCCGATAGTTAAAGCCATGCATCAGAAAAGAGAAAACCAGCATTTCTCTGATTTCGATGTGGTTGCAGCTTCAGGACAGGATCCTGATGAACTTTCTACGAAGCTTCAGGAATGGATAAATTCCAGCAAATATAAGGACAATGATGCTTATGAATCATATTGCTACAGCATGAAGGCAGATGTGGAACAGATGAAAGGAATGGTTTCAATGCTTCAGTATGCTTTCATGGGAGTAGGTGCAATATCACTTCTGGTCGGCGGTATCGGTGTTATGAATATCATGATCGTGAGCATCACAGAGAGAACCCGTGAAATAGGTACTAGAAAAGCCCTTGGAGCCACAAACGGATATATTAGGCTCCAGTTTATTACGGAAGCAGTGGTTGTCTGTGCAGCTGGGGGTATCGTAGGAATATTGCTCGGAATGGGACTTGGAGCAGTGATCACCAAAGTCATACACAGCCATGGAATGGCATCGCCTTTAGGCATTCTTTGCTGTGTTGCCTTCTCTATGGTATTTGGAGTATTTTTCGGATATTATCCGGCCAATAAGGCAGCAAAACTTAATCCTATAGAGGCATTGAGATATGAATAAAAAAAGCGGCAGGTTTT
>JAIKZC010000236.1 GCA_024682575.1 Lachnospiraceae bacterium
TACATTATCAGCTGTGATATCTTCAGATGAAATCCATTTAATATCTGTATCTGCATCATTTGCTATAGCTCCGTGTCTTAATGCCTCAACGACACTGATATATGCATCATGAAGACTTACATATTTACCAACAAGGGCGATACGCACCGTTCTTTTAGGGTGAAGGAGCTTATCTACCATGGTTGACCATTCTGTAAGATCAGGTCTGACATTTTCAAGCTGAAGAGCTTCACATACATCATCAGCAAGGTGTTCTTTTTCAAGAGCGATAGGTGCTGCGTATACTGTAGGAAGATTAAGGTTCTGTATTACATTCTTTGGTGGGACATTACAGAAGAGAGCAATCTTATCTCTTACATCTTCTGACAATTCCATTTCGGTACGGCATACTATTATATCGGGCTGTATTCCAAGTCCCATGAGGTCGCGTACACTTGACTGGGTAGGCTTGGTCTTAAGTTCCTGAGAAGCTTTAAGATAAGGAATTAAGGTTACATGAATAAGTATTGCATTTTCATGACCGACTTCATGCTGGAACTGGCGAATGGATTCAATGAAAGGCTGACTTTCAATATCGCCGACAGTACCGCCGACTTCAATTATTGCTATACGCATATCATCTGAACCATCGTTTCTGTAGAAACGACTTTTGATTTCATTTGTGATATGTGGAATAACCTGAACTGTTCCTCCGCCGTAATCGCCACGGCGTTCTTTTGAAAGAACAGACCAGTAAACTTTACCTGTTGTTACGTTAGAATTTTTATCCAGGCACTCATCTATAAAACGCTCATAGTGACCAAGATCAAGGTCAGTTTCAGTGCCATCGTTTGTAACAAATACTTCTCCATGCTGTACAGGATTCATTGTACCCGGATCGATATTAATATATGGATCGAACTTCTGCATGGTTACATTGTATCCTCTTTCCTTAAGAAGACGTCCGAGAGATGCAGCAGTTATTCCTTTTCCAAGTCCTGAAACCACTCCGCCTGTTACAAATACGTACTTTACTGACATTTTTTCACCTTTCTTGTGTGTTTTATAGGGAATTTAAAAAATTAAAAAGCGCTTCGCATCTTAAACGACAGCGCTGCTACAGATAGCTTGAAAAGTATCCGTAAATCTACGATTTAACTCTTACAATGATTATAGAAGTACTGTCTTGTGAAGTCAATTGGAAAATTCTTAATAATTGCTAATAAATAGTCATTGACAAGGAATTTTAACAATAATATACTTTTTAATTAGGGCAAAGAGGCTTTAAATAAGCCTTTTTATGCCCTTTTTTAATACAATCTTAAAGGAGAGATCATATGATAAGATTTACCAAAATGCATGGATGTGGCAATGATTATGTGTATATAAATGGATTTACGGAAAAAATAGAAAATCATGCTGAAGCAGCTGTAAAACTTAGTGACCGGCATTTTGGAATAGGCTCTGACGGTCTGATATTTATAAATCCGTCTGATAAGGCTGATTTTGAAATGGAAATGTATAACATGGACGGATCACGTGCACAGATGTGCGGAAATGGTATTCGCTGTGTTGGAAAATATGTATATGATCATGGAATGACTGAAAAAACTGTGATAACAGTTGATACTCTTGCAGGAATCAAGACTTTGAATATGAAAGTTACCAATGGGAAGGTATCTGAAGTTACTGTAGATATGGGAGAGCCGATACTTATACCGTCAAAAATTCCTGTATCTGATGAATTTGCCTGCGATAAAGAGAAAGTTGTAAATGAGATTATAGAAGTAGAGGGAAATGAATATCATGTGACCTGCGTTTCAATGGGAAATCCTCATGCGGTAGTATTTATTGATCATGATGAATCGGATCTTAAACTTTCAACCATAGGTCCGCTATTTGAGAATCATAAGGCTTTCCCTGAACGTATAAATACAGAATTTGTAAGGGTAAGGAATCGGAAAAATCTTGATATGAGAGTATGGGAAAGAGGTTCCGGTGAGACCTTTGCCTGTGGAACAGGTGCATGTGCTTCGGCTGTAGCTGCGATTCTTAATGGTCTTACAGAAGATGAAGTAACTATTAAGCTTCAGGGCGGAGATCTGAAAGTGCACTGGGACAGAGATAACAGACATGTATATATGACAGGTCCTGCAGAAACAGTATTTGAAGGCGAAATTGAAAAAATGTCCGATCCTATGGAAAATTTTCCGCAAAGATAGATAATTGAAACCTGTAAATCTAGTTAAATTTGGAGGAAATTAAATGCTCAAAGTTAATCCTAATTATTTGAAACTCAGAGGTTCATATCTTTTTTCAAATATAGCGAAAAAAGTATCTGAATATAGTGATATGCATAAAGATATTGAGATCATAAGACTTGGTATCGGAGATGTTACGGAACCTCTTACACCGTCTATACTTAAAGCAATCCATGATGCTACTGATGAAATGGGAAAAAAAGAGACTTTCAGGGGATATGCACCGGATCTCGGCTATGATTTTTTGAGAAATATAATTGCTGATCATGAATACAAATCAAAAGGATGTGATATTGCAGCAGATGAGATTTTTGTTTCTGATGGAGCAAAGAGTGATTCCGGAAATATTCAGGAGATATTTTCAGAGGATTGCCGTATTGCTGTAACGGATCCTGTATACCCGGTATATGTTGATTCAAATGTAATGGCAGGTCGTACGGGGATATTTGATGAAAAAACTGAGCAGTGGAGCAATGTAATATATATGCCATGCACAGCAGAGAATAATTTTAGTCCTGAATTTCCAAAGGAAATACCAGACGTTATATATATATGTTCTCCGAATAATCCGACAGGATCTGCAATGACAAAATCTGCACTTCAGAAATGGGTAGACTGGGCAAATGAGCATAAATCAGTGATTCTATTCGATGCAGCATATGAGGCATATATTTCAGAGGATGATGTTCCGCATTCTATTTATGAATGTGAAGGAGCAAGAACCTGTGCGATAGAGATGAGGTCATTTTCTAAAAATGCAGGATTTACTGGAGTAAGACTTGGATATACTGTGGTTCCGCATGATCTTAAGGATGCAGAGGGTAACTCATTTTATCAGCTCTGGGCCAGAAGACATGGAACAAAGTTCAATGGAGCTCCATATATTCAACAGAGAGCAGGAGAAGCAGTATTTAAGGAAGAAGGCCAGAAAGAAATTAAAGGACTTGTTTCCTATTATATGGAGAATGCGAAAGTAATAAGAGAAGGACTTAAGGAGGCAGGTTATACAGTATATGGAGGTGTAAATGCCCCTTATATATGGCTTAAAACACCTGATAAAATGACAAGCTGGGAATTTTTTGATTATCTTCTGGACAGTGCACATGTAGTTGGAACACCTGGATCCGGATTTGGTCCTTCAGGAGAAGGATATTTCAGACTTACAGCATTTGGAAGTCATGAAAATACTCTTGCAGCAATTGACAGAATTAAGAAACTTTAATATGATTTTTAACAGAATATTTTATAGTCTGCGGCCCGTAAGAAATTACAGGGCCGTTTTATTTTATATGAGGATATTTTATTGTCAGAAAAAAATATAAAGAAAAAAATTCTGGGAATGCTTATTATTGTGGGATCAATAATTACAGTTGCTATCCTTACTTATGATTTGTGCGTGCCAGTTTTAAGAATGAGCAGCAATCCGTTAAAATTCAGAGAGTATATAGATCAGCGCGGGATAATGGGAATAATATCTTTTTGCGTTGCAATGATATTACAGGTGATAGCAGCAGTGATTCCCGGAGGACCTTTTCAGATTGCTGCCGGATATGCTTTTGGGATGATAAAGGGAGCTTTGATAGCAGATATTTCAACGACGATAGGAAGTCTGCTTGTTTTTGTTTTTGTGAGAAAATTTGGTATTGGATTTGCAGAGCTATTTTTCAGCTATGAAAAAATCAAATCGATAAGATTTTTACAATTAAATAAGAAAAAGGAAATAGTTTTATTCATGCTTTTTCTTATTCCCGGAACACCTAAGGATTTATTAAGTTATGGAGTGGGACTTACAGATATAAAACTCAGGGACTGGCTTTTTATCACTTTTGTGGGCAGGTTTCCTGCAATTCTTATATCAACTTATAGTGGGAGTGCCATGGCTGAGTCAAATAAGGCGGGATTTGCTGCAGCAATGGGAGTGACATTGATTCTTGCAGCGATAGGAAGTGTTATATATATACGTTGGAGTAATAAAGAAAACGAAAAGACAGACAGTCGTCAGGAATAATTTTAATGATAAATATATCTTGGTATGTTAAAATTGTTTTTGATTTAGCGCACAATTATAGAAGAGTAACAGAAAGGGTTTAGTTTTTTTATGAAAAATCGTATTAAAAAATTGATGGGTACAATACTGGTAACTGCTGCATGTGTATTTGGAACTGCAGTGATGGCAGAAGCTGCGGTAATAGTATTAGATCCTGGGCATGGAAACGGGACAATTACAGCTCCAGGAGCTGCAGTTGATCCATACTATGAAGCTCCTATGAATCTTGAGGTGGCAAAGCAGATCAAGTCAGAGCTTGAAGCAGCAGGGGTTACAGTATATCTTACAAGAGATAATAATAATGTTGATTTGTCACTTGCAGATAGAGCAGCTGTTGCAAAATATTATGGCGCAGATATAATCATCAGTATTCATTTTAATGTATCTGGCCCTCACGATAAAAGCGGATGCGTGGTTTTTGCATCGGTAGCAGGAGGAAATAATTCAGTAACCGGAATACAGCTTGGAAATTCAATACTTCAGCAGACAACAGCATTAGGATATGTCAATAAGGGAGTGCTTGGGCGACGTGGAACCCAGGGTGATTATTACGGAGTAATAAGGCATGGTACCGCATTGGGAATACCAACTATAATCCTTGAACAGTGTTATATTGATAACGCGGCAGACAGAGCAGTACTTTCATCAACAGGACTTCAAGCTGCAGCGCATGCTGATGCGGTAGGTATTATAAATTATTTAAGGTCTGTAGGAATGGCTAATTAATAGGGAGATTATGAATTTTATAAAGTCTTTAATTTTAGGACACAAAAGATAGAGGTTTCCTTCGAATTTTATTCACAGATTGAGTTTATTATTATCTCATGCAAAGGAAAAACCAATGCAGAAGATAAAGCAAAAAACTCTTTTTCATTAAACCTCTTGCATCCGCCAAAATGGCGGATGCACTCCCTCAGCAATAAAGGCAGGAAGCCTTTTTATAGATAGATTTAACTTCTATAACGGCAGTTACGGAATCAGATTTCGTTAACCGCCTTTTTTTATTTTAAAAGATAATTGTTTATAAATCAGAACATCTTATGTTAGAATAAAAATATAATATTAATCAGGGATCGATATAGAGAAATAGCAACAATGATATTAAAATGTGTGATCTGGAGGGGATAATGTTAAAGAAGCCTGGGGGATTTAAGAGTAAAAGATTGCGCGAATTTACCGATAAGATAAAATTTAAGTTACCTAAGGATTATAGCAATTTTTTAAAAAATTCAAATGGAATGGCATTTGGTGAAGAATATATTGGATTTTGTCTTAAGGGTGAAAGAAACAGCATATATATGGACGAACTATTGGGAATAGGTGTTTATAATGGATCAGACATTGAAAGATATTATGATGAATATGCAGATGAACTTCCTGAAAAGACAATAATAATAGGAGAAACAATGGAAACGGGAAAACTTCTGCTAAAGTGTCAGGATGGGAATACCGGGGTTTATCTTTGGGATAATGACTTTATTCTTGAGCAGTCAACAGAAGAAAAATGTATATATAAAGTTGCAGATTCTTTTGACGAATTTATAGGTAAACTTCATAAGGTGGCATGATGTTATAATCCTCGGAAAAGTTGATAAATAAGGCTTTATGTCTCTTAAATAAAACACCCTTTTACAAAAAATAGTGTTATTGTTTAAATAGTGCATATTAGTTTTGTTGTAATAAATCGGAGGAAAAAAATGATAATTCAAAGCTATTGCAGCCTTGATAAAGACAAAATTGCAATGCTGCCAGAGAGAACATTGGAAATTTATCTGAGTGTAAAGGAACCTTATACTGCAGAACAGTATAATATGGATGCGATTGATTTTGAATGTTATTCTATTCATTCACCTTTTTATCATGATACAGGCTTTTCCCTGATAGATCTTGCGAGAGAAGAAGGCCATATGGCACTTGACGTATTAATGGAGTTTGCAGAGCATGTTGCTGGATACAGGGGGCATAAAGTAAGCCTTATAATACATTGCACATGTTCTTTAAGAGCCTTCGAAGATTATTATTGTGAGAAGGTAATTGATGCAGGAATAGAGCTTCTTCCTAAATATCCTAACGTTGATATATCGATAGAAAACGGTGTTATGGATACCCATAACAGCTGCTGGCTTGATGAACCTGTATATATGGTAGAAGAACTAAATAAAGCGATTCCTGGGAACAGATTCCATACAACACTTGATATATGGAAAGTTCTGCTTCTTGAAAAGGGATTTGAACCTATATGGCCAAACCTTAATCTTGAATGGTTTATGGAAAGATTTGCATCAACTTGCGATGTGATACATTTGGGAAAATGTACACAAATGTCAGCAGATCCTGCGGAATTCAGAGGACCATTGAAAAAAGAGGATCCTGACTTTAATCGCTTTATAAGCAGTTATATGAGAAATAAGATGACAGCAGTGGTAACATATGGATTAGATGGTAATTATATTGAAGAATATGAAGCCTTAAAACAGTATACTATGATTTAGTAAATTAAAATTAACAAAAGAGGATGTCATATATGCGACATCCTCTTTTGTTAATTAATTGAAGAATCAATTGCTTTTGCAAGTTGATCAGGACAAGATGTTGGTTTCATTCCACATCTGATGCCTCTGAGACGATCTGCAACATCGGTTGCTTTCTGTCCTATTATGAGACTGCATAAGCCTAAAGTGTTTCCAGCACATCCGCCTTGAATTTCTGCCTCACGTATAATGCCGTCATCGTCAATGACAAGGTGGGTACCACGTGAACAGGTACCCTTGTTTTTGTAGTTTATTTCCATGCCTTAGATATCTCCTGATCATTAAAATTTAAGGGTTTTGAACATTATATTATTAAGTGATGGAAAAGACAATTCTTAAATAAAAAAATAAATTATAAAAAAATTAAAAAAGTTGTTGACATGGAGAAGTTAAAGTAGTATTATATCACTTGTCGCCGCGAAAGAGCGGCAGACAAAAAATCTTCAAAGCCTTGAAAACAGAGGGCTGAGAGGAAACTGAACCTTGAAAAACTAACAGCAATGCAACCCTGAAAATCCTAAAGAGTTTTCTGTTAAAGAAAACGAAAAAGAGATTTCAGAAATGAATGAAAAAACCAACAGTAATAACGGTTAAAGAAGCGCAAAGCAAAAATAAGCTAGTGTAACTTGACCGGATCAAACTATAATCGAGAGTTCGATCCTGGCTCAGGATGAACGCTGGCGGCGTGCCTAACACATGCAAGTCGAACGGTTCTTATATAACGGAAGCCTTCGGGTGGAAGACTTAT
>JAIKZC010000285.1 GCA_024682575.1 Lachnospiraceae bacterium
GCAGTTGAAAACGCAGCCTTCAATGCTTCAAAAAGTCCACCGAAGATCGCACCGCCTCCATGATGTGTCTCAGAAGCATATTCATAGAGCGACATATAAGTCCCATCCTTATACTCTCCCTCAAAGAAGCACTGCATAAGCATTCCAAGATCAGTAAAAATTATCGGAACAGTCACTGCTCTTAAAAGGACAGAAAGATTGTTCCGATTTGCTATTGTAAAAACAACTCCTATAAAGAGCAAAAAAGGCCATAAATATGCCATTATCCCAAATATTCCAAAGAAAAACGCATTAAACATATCTCCGAATATTGATGACATTCCGAAATTGCCCAGAATAAGCATGACACAAAAAGCCAGTAAAGCTATTAAAGCTATTTCCAGCCCCATACTCATGTCATTTGTTTTTGTTGAATTTGTTGTTTTCTTCTTTCTCTTCTTTGCTGCCATTAACCCCTTATTGACCGTTCCTTTTCATATATTTCTGCGGATGCTCCCTAAAAAAAACTGCAAACAGGCCATCAAAGCGGGCATTCTCAATCCGCTTCGATCCTTACTCTGCGTTCAAATGCTTCTTCGTCACTGACCTGTTTGCCATTAATTTTTATCTGTTTTTATTCAGATTAATTTATTTTACGATAAAACTGCCTATTATAGCTACAAGACCTGCAATAAGGCAGTATATCGAAAAGATGATATACTTCTTTTTACGAACGATGACCAGCATGGTCTTTATTGCTGCATAACCAACGACTGCTGATACGATCAGTCCCACAATATAAGAAGGTTCAATAGCCGTTCCCTTTGCATCGCTTATTTCCAATACACATGCTCCCAACACAGCAGGTATCGACATTATAAACGAATATTTAACTGCATACTTCTTTTCAAAACCACAAAGAAGCGCTGTTGTAATAGTGGTTCCGGATCTTGAAATTCCGGGGAGCGTTGCCAGTCCCTGCGCAACACCTAATATTACAGAATCAAGATATGTAGCTGTTTTAGGATTCTTTTCTCCATCCGGTGCCTTATCTGCTATAAAAAGAAGTACCGATGTCATAAGAAGAAAGATTCCCGGCATTATCAAAGTCTTCGATGCTGCCTCTGTGATATCTTTAAGCAGGATTCCAATGATTCCTGTAGGTATTGTTGAAATTATTACCATTAAAACAAACTTGCGATATCCTGTTCTAACAACTCTTACAGTTTCACCGCCCTTTATCTTGCTCACCAGATTCATAAAGAGATCGTTAAGCATCCCTAATGTCTCTGTAATAAGTTTCCATATGTCCTTATGAAAAGCTACAAATATGGATATCAAGGTGCCAAGGTGAAGAAGTATGTCAAATAGGAACATATCCTCTGTACCTTCACCTATGTGAAATAAATTCTGAAAAATTGCGAGATGTCCCGATGATGAAATCGGAAGAAACTCCGCAAGTCCCTGTAAGATGCCCAGTAAAACAGCCTGTAAAATACTCACAACTAGTTATTCCTCCTCGTTTATATAACTAACGAGTCCTCTGGCTTTTATGATCTTCTGCATGAATTCAGGAAAAGCCTGTCCCTGAAAACTTTCACCCGTAGTTATATCTTTTATTTCTCCGTTATCGAAGTTAACATACACTTCGTCTCCGGCATTGATCTTTTTGCTTGCCTCTTCACACTCGATTATCGGCAAACCTATATTAACTGCATTTCTGTAAAAGATTCTGGCGAAGGTCTCTGCTATTACACAGCCAACTCCTGCCTCCTGAAGAACTATCGGAGCATGTTCTCTCGAAGAACCGCAGCCAAAATTTTTACCGGCTACGATTATATCATTCTTATTCATCTTTTGCACGAAACTTTTATCAATATCTTCCATAGCATGGCTTGCAAGCTCAGCTCTGTCCTGAATTGCAAGGTAGCGTGCAGGAATTATTACATCTGTATCAACATTGTCGCCATATTTAAATGTATTTCCTTTAACGTCCATTTTCACTCTCCTGTAAAATAAAAACAAAACATATCAGTTCAACTTTTACTAATATTATATCAGTACAGCGAATCAGTCATCGGGTTCGCAGATATATCCCTTTATTGCAGAAGCCGCTGCTACTGCAGGACTTGCAAGATATACCTCAGAATCAACATGTCCCATTCTTCCGACGAAATTTCTGTTTGTTGTAGAAATACATCTCTCTCCGGCAGCAAGAATACCCATATATCCGCCAAGACAAGGACCGCAGGTAGGAGTTGAAACTATTGCTCCAGCCTCTATAAATGTCTTTATAAGACCCTCTTCTAGAGCCTTCAGATATATCTTCTGTGTACCGGGAATTACGATACATCTTAAGTTTTTAGCTATTTTTTTACCTTTAAGTATCTCCGCTGCGACTCTTAGATCGGAAATACGTCCGTTTGTACATGAACCTATAACGGCCTGATCTACCTTTACCGGCTCCTTGATTTCATCGATAGTCTTTGTATTTGAAGGAAGGTGCGGGAATGATACCGTGCTCTTAAGAGTTGAGAGATCAATAGTATACTCTTCATCATAAACAGCATCTGCGTCAGCTTCATATACCTTATATGGTCTGCTTCCATGAGCTTTCATATATTCGATCGCAATATCATCAACAGGGAAAATTCCATTCTTTCCGCCAGCCTCGATAGCCATGTTTGCAATGGTAAATCTGTCATCCATCGAAAGATTCTTTATTCCCTCGCCGACAAATTCCATTGATTTATAAAGAGCTCCGTCAACACCGATCATCCCTATGATATGAAGTATGACATCTTTTCCGGATACCCATTTGGAAGGCTTGCCTACGATGTTAAACTTAATAGCTCCCGGAACCTTAAACCACGCCTTGCCTGTAGCCATTCCGGCTGCCATATCGGTCGAACCGACGCCTGTTGAGAAAGCTCCAAGTGCACCATAAGTACAGGTATGCGAATCTGCTCCGATAATACAGTCACCTGCAACAGTAAGTCCGCTCTCAGGAAGAAGGGCATGCTCTATTCCCATCTGTCCTACATCGAAATAATTGCTGATCTCATGCTTCATTGCAAAATCTCTGCAGCATTTGCAGTTTTCTGCAGATTTAATATC
>JAIKZC010000189.1 GCA_024682575.1 Lachnospiraceae bacterium
AATCCGTTCCTTTAGGGACTGGGGACGTGACTGCGTATGTCCTTCAGGACACGACAATTTCTGTGGTCATCGTTATGATGGTCAGTATGGTGAGCTTCCTAAGGGATATGATCACAAGTATGTCTATTCGCATTTCGGATACAATCTTAAGGCGTCTGATATGCAGGCAGCAGTAGGATGTGCCCAACTCGAAAAATTCCCGTCTTTTGTAAAAAGAAGAAGAGAAAATTTTGAAACGCTTAGGGAAGGCCTGAAGGATCTTGAGGATAAGTTTATACTTCCGGAAGCTGCAGAAAATTCAAAACCTTCATGGTTTGGCTTCCTTATAACTGTAAAAGAAGGTCTTTCAAGAAATGATATTGTACGCTACGTAGAGAACGCAGGCGTACAGACAAGAATGCTATTCTCAGGAAATCTGTTGAAGCACCCTTGTTTTGATGAAATGAGAGCCAGTGGTGAGGGCTACAGAGTAGTAGGCGGACTTGATAATACAGACAGGATCATGAATGATACATTCTGGATCGGAGTATATCCGGGAATGGATAAAGCAAGGATTGACAGAATGATAAAAGTACTTCATGAGGCTGTAAACAAATAAGATATCCGTGCTTTACTATAAAAATCGCGAATATGGAAAGGAATATAGATTGAAAAGTATAAAACTTCTGGATTGTACACTTCGTGACGGTGGTTTTGTAAATAATTGGAATTTCGGACATGGAGATATTATCAATCTCTTTGAAAGATCGGTATCAGCAGGAATCGATTATATAGAGGTTGGATTCCTTGATGAGAGAGAAGAATTTGATATAAACAGGACTATAACACCAGATACAACAGGTATGAATGAGATATTTAAGGGTCTTGACCATGGAAGATCGAAGATATTTGGGATGATCGACTATGGAACCTGTTCTCTGGATAAAATCTGCGACGCCAAAGATTCTGTTCTTGACGGGATCAGAGTTATGATAAAAAAGCCTACACGTTATGAGGCAATAAATTTTTGTGCTGAGCTTAAGAAAAAAGGTTACATTGTTTTCGCGCAGCCTGTGTCTATAACGGGGTACTCTGATGAAGAGATGATCGATCTTATAGAACATATAAATGAAGCAGAGCCTGCAGCAATGGCTATAGTTGATACATATGGACTTTTGGACAGAAGCAGTCTTCTGCATTATTTTCATCTGATCGATGAGCATCTTAAGAAGGAAATAACTGTTGGTTATCATGCACATAATAATTTCCAGCTGGCTTATTCAAATTCAATGGCTCTTTGTGAGGAAAAAACAGAAAGAAGTCTGATCCTTGACGGTTCAGCGTATGGTATAGGAAAAAGCGCGGGAAATTGTCCTTTGGAGCTTTTATGCGTCTATATGAACCATCATTTCGAAGCTGATTATGATACGAGTCAGATACTTGAAATGATAGATACCGGTATCATGAAGATTTATGAGAAATTCCCATGGGGCTATCAGATGCAGTATTTTCTCTGTGCTTCAAATGACTGTCACCCTAAATATCCGCAGTATCTCTTAAAGAAAAAGACACTTTCTGTACAGTCTGTGAATGAGATCCTGTCGATGATCATTCCGGAGGAAAGACTTGCTTTTAATGAGGCTTATATAGAAAAGCTTTATATAGAATATCAGAATAATGAGATAAATGATGATGCTGACAGGATAAAGCTTAAAAATAAGCTTGCGGGTAAAAAGATTCTTATCCTCGGTCCCGGACATTCGATGCTTGATGAGAAAAAAGAAATCTGCAGATATATTTCGGAAAATGCGCCCGAGATAATTTCAATAAATTATAAACCTGATGATTTCTATCCGAATTATATTTTCTTAAGCAATTCCAAGAGATATATGCAGCTTTCAAATTCATTACAGTCGGCGGGAACTGATATAAAGATCATGGCAACGTCAAATGTTACAGCAGCGAAAGGTGAATTTGATTTTTCTTTTGATTATTCTACATTAATAGACAGAGAATTTGAGATTCCGGATAATTCACTTCCTATGCTTTTAAGACTCTTAGAAAAGATAGGCGTAAAGGATGTAGCGCTTGCAGGATTTGATGGTTACTCGGTAGACAGCAGGGCTGATTATATAAATCCTGATATGGCATATGAATTTATCAGCAATTATGCGGTTAAGCTCAA
>JAIKZC010000191.1 GCA_024682575.1 Lachnospiraceae bacterium
AATTAAGCATGAATGGCAATTAGAATTGGCTTAAGATACGGGCCATTATTCTGGAATTATCTAAAAAAGCGAAAATACCAAAAAAGAAAAGTGGCATTGAAGAGAAAATCAAATCTCAATGCCACTTTGTCTACGGTCTGAAGCCTCACGTCATAGTGAGGCTTTTTAATTTTAAATATTTCAAAATTGTAATCTTTATAAAATATCTTCATTTTCTATTGCATACTGTATACACTTTGTGTTATTTTTTCCTATGTCTTTTCGACCAATGAATTTATTTGATAATAAACTAAAACTTCTATATTTAATGTTATTGAAAGGATTTTATTTATGAAAAAAATACGATTAATGACAACAGAAACCTGCTGTAAACGAGCTGTCAATGCTTTTCGTTCAATCTGTAAAAATCTTACAGAACACGGTTTTGCCGATGAGACAGATCTAAGTTTTAAGTTAAAAAGACTTAATCATATAATAAACGAAAAAAAGGATAAATATACAATGAGAGTTGTTTCAGAAACAATGTGTGAATTATTTTCACTTATGCTTGAAAATGAAAAAGTAGCTAATTTTTTCTACGAAGATAATTTTATAATGGATTTTTCAACACGTTTCAGGAATCTGAATGTGCCTTACGAATATAAAGAGAACTTTTCCATAAAACTCAATGAATTTATGAAAAAAACAGAGAATGATGACATAAATGTAAATATGATCTTCAGTATTGCAGCAAATGCCGGAATATTTTGTGATGAGATTGAGCTTTCTAATCTTAAAATCAACTTTTATCGTAATTTAAATAAGCTTAATTCTGCCTCTATTTATTTGGCAGTAATAAATAATCTGATATCTGTAGATCGAAAAGTTCTTTTCAGGCTAAAAACACTTTGTAACTCAGTAAAAAATACACCTGTTGCTGAAACTGCATCACTTAAAAATCCTGTATATGTCCTTCTTAATCTTCTGCAGTACAGATGTATAAAATCAGTCAAAATATTTGATGATATTTTACATGATAATAATATGTATATAATGGTAACAAATCCTGCAGCATTTAATGCAGAATATTTCAAAGCTCAGTGGTGGAAACTTCTTACAGATTCAGATTTACAGGAAAAACTTGCACGCAAAAAGAAAAATGTAGCACTCATAGTTGATAAAATGCGAAACTACAGAAATAATTGTTTTGGAAATAATATTATATATTACGATGATGTTATAAATGCTCTCAGTGATTATGCACGTCTTGCACAGTAAAACTATTACCGTGCAAGACATTCTCTTCACTGTTCATTTATCAGATCCCTTATTGTCTGCATAGAAATATCTGTTGATGCCATTTCATCTGCACATCTTTTTAATTCTGCAACTATTATATCTGTATTGGAAATATTCTTTTTATATTTAAGCTGATGCTCCAGTGCGGCCCAGGAGTCCATAGCAATAGTCCTAAGCTGTATTTCTGCAAAAAAATATCCGGGAAAATGACCATCAACATCCGTCCATGGTTCTTCGACTGAAAGGATCATATGATAACTTCTGTATCCATTTGGCTTAACATTCTTTATATAATCCTTTTCCATTACAACTTCACAGCCTTCAAATTCCTTGATTTTTTTCACATTCATATAGACATCATCAATAAATCCGCAGACTATTCTAATCCCAATAGCATCTGTAAGACTACGAAGCGCTGAGTAGGGCGTTGGCTCAAGCTCCCTTCTTGAACACTTTTCAATCATGCTTTCCTCATCTTTAATTCTTGCAGATATATGCTCTACAAGATCAAAGCCGCTTTTCTTCGATTCTTCTGTACAATAACTATTGATTCTACTTTCCAGGTCTTTTAATGTGAATTCCAAAGCAGGTCGGAACTCACCATAAATATTCTCATTCATTTTTTTATAATAACATTATTTTGTGACCAAATGGAGCATAAATGCATTGTATTCACCAGGAATTTCCGGAATTGGCCATCCGGCATTCATAAGTGCTGAACCTGTATAGGATTTTCCGCTATTTTCGTCAATATAAATAGTATCTTCTAAAAGTCCCTTGAATTTCACGTAATTTACAGGGGAATTACAATGTGTGTCCATAGTAATAATAGTGATCAAAGCCTCAGTTCCATCTTCACTTACATTTTCCCATGCAGCAAATTCTCTCTCTTTAATAGGATTTGAAAGCCTATAATAGAGACCATTTCTGATCAGTTCATAATATTTATGGTATTCTCTGATTCCACTCCTTACCTCATCCTTTTCTTCATCTGTAAGAAGCCCCAGATCAAGTTCATATCCAAATGTTCCTGCAAGTGCAACGGCCGTTCTTGTATGCATCGGAACAATACGTCCCGTCTGCTGATTAGGCACAACGGATACATGCGCTCCCATCGCTGTAGGTGGATATGCAAAAGAACTTCCATACTGGATCTTAATTCTCTCTATGGCATCAGTATTATCACTGGTCCATATCTGTGGTGTATAATACAGCATTCCGGCATCAAACCTTCCGCCTCCGCCACTGCACCCTTCTATAAGGATTTCCGGATAGCGATTTCTAAGTCTCTCAATAAAATCATACATTCCAAGGCAATATTTATGCATAATCGTCCCATAATTCTGTTGCCCAGAATGACTGTATACATCCGTAATACTTCTATTCATATCCATCTTAATATAATCAATATCCGCAGAATCTATCACAGATGCGATTGCATTAAATATATGATCAACGATTTCTTTTCTTGAAAAATCAAGTACCAGCTGACTTCGACTTCTTATAAATTTACGTCCGGGTATTCTATAAGCCCAGTCAGGATGCTCCCTATAAAGATCACTTTCCTCAGAGATCATCTCCGGCTCTATCCAGAGTCCAAATTTCAATCCTCTTTTATGAACCTCTGATGCCAGTTCTCCCATTGAACAGCCAAGCTTATTTTCATTAACATACCAGTCTCCAAGGCTTGTATGATCATCATCCCTGTGCCCAAACCATCCATCATCAAGAACCAACATCTCTACACCAAGGTCTCTTGCATTATCTGCGAGCCTTAAAAGCTTTTCAGCATCAAAATCAAAAAATGCAGCTTCCCAGCTGTTAACAAGGACCGGTCTGATTCCATCATTTTCAGGTTTCCTGATAATATTCTTATTTATAAAAGAATGCAGTTTATGAGAAAGTATTGTAAACCCTTCGGCCGAAAAACTTATCACAGCTTCCGGACTATTAAAATACTCTCCCGGCTCGAGTATATACTCAAACATATCCGGCTGTATTCCGATCATTGCCCTTATAGATCCATACTGCTCCTTAAAAACCTCCCCATAGAAATTCCCACTATAAAGAAGCATAAAAGCATAACAGTTTCCATAGTCTTCAGATGTATTTTTGTCGCATAATATATAAAAAGGATTATGCTGATGACTGGATGTTCCTCTTCTGGATCCTATTGAAAGCGCTGATTCTCCAACAGATACTCTCTCTGGTATACGCTCATTTCCATGTCTTCCATTAAAACTGATCATATCAGCATCCATTCCAAGAAAATCTACAGAAGAGCTCATAATACGATTTAACGACATCCTGTTTTTTCCGCAATTCTTTACAATGACAGATCTGCTTATGATATCTTTTTCCTCAAACACTCCATATTTGAGCTCAATTTCTACGCCGGCGGCCCTGTCAGCAAGAATGATCGATAATGTATCGACCTTATCATCTGCAGCAAACGATGCAGGAAGCCCGGAAATAGAATATTTTCCATTTACTATGCTATGACTCTCATACCTTAGATCACATCCAAATGCACCCTGAGAATCCTTTATCAAAAAAGCATTATCCCTATAATCACCATTTCCATATGTCGGAAATTCCTGCGGAAGTGCATCAAGGGAAAAGGTTCTGTCTTCTCCGGCATCAGATGGATTACCCGAAAAACCCCTGTCATAATTCTGAATAAGATAGCTCATATCCCCGCAAATTTTCTTACCATAATACAGATGCAGCAAATATCCATAACTTCCTATTTTCATCTGATAGCTTGTATTTTTTGTATTAAGACTTATTGTATTTGATTTTTTATCAAAAATAATGCTCATAACTTACCTTTCCAAATATCATGTTTTTGAAGTTTATCAGTTAAACAAATCCGTGCAAACTGCAGATACTCAATTATAATTCTCAAATTTCTATATTCTTGATTATAGGGAAATTTTCTTTTTTAATCTATGTTTATTTGGAAAATCAATATGTATTTTTGTTGCATTATATTTTTATTTTAATTATTCATTTATTGACATATTCCCACTGCTGGTCTATGATTTATTAATAATAAATATACCATAGGGAGGTATCCTTTCAATGTCAGGACATCATTCTGTTACATCAATGCTCACAGTTCTTGTAATTTTCATGATAATATATTTTATTGCATTGATAATTTACGAAATAAAAAGACGTATAAAAGATTACTTCAATAAAAAAAGAGACCGGAAATAATCCAGTCCCTTAAAATCTGCTGTTCCTGACTCTTCATTCAGGCAGCCTTAAATATATTTACGATAGATCTGATATCTTTCTCCGATATAAGCTTACGAATCATATCTTCAGTAGCTTCATCAAAAGATCTGAAAAGGCTCTCTTTCTTATCCGGATCAGAATAAACTTTCCAATAACCATTTAGAAGAAAATCTTTTCCCTTATTTTCAATATAACCAACTACATCCTCAGTTGGATATCCGAGTACAATTCCAAGCTCATCCGGAAATGAGGATGTCTGTCTCATATAGCCTGCATACTTTACGGAAATCTCTCTTAAAACGATATTCATTGATACTTCATTATATCCAAGACTATTAATAAAGGAAACATTTTCTTCCCTCATTAAATATTCCTCTGTTTTCTCCATGTTAAAAACAAGAAGACTTACCTTGTCAGGAGTCGAGTAAAGCAGATAGGCCGAAAGCCCAAATTCTTTTATAAGCATCAATGCGTTTTTTATCTGTTTCCGGTTAACAATAAGAAGATTTGAAATCTTCAGCCCGGCAATTACCGGAGCACACTGATATATAAATGTATACTCAAGCTTTCTGAAATCAATTTCTTCATAGACATCCCTGCTCATAATTTATGCTGTTGCCAGGGCTGATCCAAGTGCTTCACATTCGGATACAGCAGCATCGTCAGGAGCGTTGTTAGCAATAACACCATTACCGCT
>JAIKZC010000208.1 GCA_024682575.1 Lachnospiraceae bacterium
AAGGTTTTTTAGACATATTATCAAATATTCCTCTATTAAAAACTCAGAATAACAACTTTCTTCACATCTGTCATCGTTGATTATAGCAAACTTAAATAACATATCCAATACTGAATTTATCGCAAAAGAAAAATAGAATGAAGATTAGCAGTAACTAAACCACCCTCTACCTTAAGATCATCCAGTATAAGCGCCTGAAACAGAACTGCTCTGATAAAATCATCATTTAGTCGGAGAATTTCACTATATTTTCCTTCAACCATAGAAGTCTGTACTTCACCGGTAGCTATTGCCTTTCTTCCCTCAAGACAGTCAGCATACAGCAATCGTATCTGGTTCTTTCCAAAGTAGAACGAATATGATTCCTTTCCATTGTAAAGCCTTTTACACTTTTCAAGATTTTCCGCACTTATAGAAAAAACACATTTAGCTGTCTCGACAACTGTTTTACCATTATAATCAGGCTTTAGCTTGCCGCCATGCCAGTTTATCCGCTGAAATATGGCATTCCTGTCTGTAAATAATGGTGCTCTGTGAAAATCTGTATTTCCTAGAAATACATCCATGTAAACATTGTTTGCTGCAAGTGCATCATTCCACAGGAGCTTCCGATACTTCCTAACCCTCAGAAGATATTGAAGGACGTCTATGAGCTTCTCTCTGCTATCAATATCCTTATAGCTGTCAGCATCTATCGAAATGCTTTCAAAGCTCAACGGCGTTGAGCCCTTCGCTATTTCCTTTTCTACAAGTTTTTCCAAGTCTTTTCCCATATTTTCCTCCTTAAACATGCAAAAAGAGCAGCTTCTACATCTCTTTTGAGATATAAAAACTGCTCTTTTCGCTGTTATTTTATATAAATTTTGCCTTAGGACAACTTGTCCAAAGCTTTATAATATTTTTGACCGGATCACATCCACAAAAGCCTTTAGACAAGTTGTCCAAAGCTCTATCTCATCACTATCGTGATAAGAATCCTTATAACTGCAACAATACTTTTGATAACCATAAAGCTAACAACAAATCCTCCGATGATACCACCGATAATACAATCAAACCCTATGACACCTATTGTCTCAGATATTCCATAATTATGAGGAATAAGCCACATAATCATATGCTTTATTCCAAACGGCAGTCCTACTATAATCCACAGAAGGAAAAAATCAATATTTCCTGATTTATTACATATTGGATAAGCAAGACAGAGCATTATTGCTATTTCAACAAATGGTATTATTATGTCTTTGAAAAGTAAATCTATATTTGATCTAACTCTCATGTTCCCCTTCCCCCTTCGTATTCTACGTAAAAGAACCTGTTGAAGAATCATGATTTACCCACTGCTGATAAAATTGGCCAATTGTAGCAGGCGCATTATATAAGCAAGTTATCATATATGACCTAATATCTCTTATTCCATCAAGATTAGGGTTGTCATGCAACCTATCAATAACATATTCCAAATGTGAATCATTGAGTTGCAAATATCTCTGCTTAACTAATTCCGGATCCATTGCCATTTTATTAACAACAATAGGACTCATATGCTCGCCGCATATGACATCATGTATTATTAAATATAGCTCATGAAAATCATCTTTTCGCGTAATATCATCATTTTCCATGTGCCAATCATAATTAATATTGGATTTAATAAGACGATCCAACTGTTCTGACTTCTTTCTTATCCCATCAATCTCATCATACCTGCTGTTTTTCATGGTATCCCCATGATTGATGGATATGATGTGATCTCTGTAATTAATATTTGTTGTAGTATATGTATTTGTCCGGAGGTTATCAGTAGGATATCCCATCTCAAAATTGTTTGATGATGTTTCATTTTCATCAGCATGTGCTGATTTTTTTGGATATGATATGGAACTATTATTATCAGGATATCCTGACAAATTTGTCACCATATCATTCGCATTTTGCCCATATATGTTATCTAAATTTTCAGTATTCTCTAACACACTATTTACAGGGGTTTCCTCACAATTATCGCCGCATTTAACAAGTTTTCTTGCCAGCTTTTTCCCAGTTGCCCCTCCTTCTTCACTTGGATATGAAATATCCTTGAGGATTTTTATATTTAGATCTATGAACATCTGATTAGGTATTATTCGACCATTAGAATACTCAATATTATAAAAAAATCTTCTTATCACTCCGATAGCTACAAGCTGGTCAAATGCAAGTTTTATTGTCTTTTTTGACTCCCCAAATTTATTTGCATATTCCTGATAGCTCTTTTGGAGCATTTCACCATGAAATTTCTTTTTCCACCCAATTACTTCGCCCGTTCTTTCATCCCTGATTTCAGTAGGGCGATGCCAATATACGAGATCAGCTAATATAGTAATTGCCAACAGATAAGGCTTCCCCGTTGTAGGCTTTACAATATGTCTATACCATTCTTCCGGTATTACGTTACCACTTATGGCTATGCTGCCCATTGCGTCTACTGTAAGGTTACCGCTTGATCTGTAGCCCATTGCTGTTCTCCTCCTCTCGCTGTATTAATTATTCTCTGACTTCCATTTTTCCAAAAGGTTTAGGATTGTATTTTCAATATCTTTATCTGTCATTTCTTCCGGGAAAAATTCTGATATTTTATCTGCTTTCAGCACAAACTTTCTTGCTTTTGGCTTTATATCTTCAAGAATGAGCTGTATCGCCATTCTTGTCAGTTCACCTTGTTTATAGAGTTCTTTTATTTTTGCGGATTGAGCCATACTTATAGAAGCTCCTATATTATTCCTTATATCAAGAACCCAGTTTTGTTCCTCTACCCCAAGAAATGACAGGTCTATTCCTTGTGCCATACCTATTTTCCTTGTGTCTACAAGTTCCATGAGTTCAGGGATAAGATTAGAAAGCCACAGATAACGCTGAACTGTTTTTCCGCTCTCACCTGCAGCATTTCCAAGCTCATCCAATGAATTTCCTTTTACTCCGGGACTTTTGATCTTATCATATTTCATACGATAAGCCCTGGCTTTCTCACTCGGAAGAATATCCTCACGCTGAATGTTCGTATCAACCATTAGACATGTAGCCTGTTCATCAGAATAATCTCTTATATAAACCGGCATTGTCTTTAGTCCTGCAAGCTCTGCTGCCCTTCTTCTCCTATGACCTGCTATTATTTCATAACCGCCTTCACTCCTTGGTCTTACAATTCCTGGAACAATTATCCCTTGTTTCTTCACACTTGCAACAGTTTCTTCCATTTTCTCATCATCAAGTATCCTGAATGGATGACCACTAAATTCAAATAGTTCATTCAAAGGAACCTCAACAATCTGCTCTCCTTCCATAGGCGCTCCAAAAAGATCATCAAAAGCAGTAAGACTGATATTATCAGAAGCTCTCTTTTTACTCATTGTCAAGCACCTCCTCTACGAAGGATTCATAAGCCAGTGCAACACTACTTTTAGGAGCTTGCTTATAAACACTCATTCCATTTGCTACAGCCTCCTTTGCCTTTACTGACTCAGGTATCACCGCATGGAAAATCTTTAGATGCTGTCCATAAGCCTCTTCCATTTTATTCATGATATCCTTTGCAATATTGGTTCGTCCGTTAACAATAGTAAGCAAAACGCCTTCTATTTCAATTTTGCGATTAAGTCTTTTCTTAACCTGTCCTATCGTCCTTATGATTTCCTGCAAACCTTCCACACACAGGTATTCAGGAGGGGATGGTATCAACACACTATCACAACAGGTAAGTGCATTAAGAATAAGATTATCAACACCTGGATTACAATCTATAATAATGTAATCATAATTATCCCTAATACTGTCGATATATTCCTCAAGGATATGTTCCTTGCTCATGACTTCATCCAATTGCCGCTCAACAACTCTAAGACAATGATTGCTCGGAAGAATATCAATGCCTTCATCATTATGAATAATTCCTTCACCCTCGCCGATTTCTATCTCATTAATAATTTTTTGAATAACGGTGCTCACTGTATATGGAAGTTCCTTATTGTTTCGTACTCCCAATCCCAATGAAAGTGAGCCTTGCGGATCAAGGTCTACAAGTAAAACCCTTTTCCCTTTGTTTGCAAGCCCTACTCCCAAATTTGCTGTCGTTGTTGTCTTTGCCACACCGCCTTTAATATTGGCTACAGATATAACTTTGCACATAATCTCCATCCTCCATGCTGGTTTACTGATTTACTGCTTTTTTCTCATAATTTGAATCAAGCATTACATCCATATACTGTCTGAAATATTTTCTTGTTCCTTTGTTTGGAAACCTATCTGATACACTAATTACCTTTATTTTTTTATTTCTTTCAATACATCTTTTCATTCTTTTAATCTCGCAGGTTGTGCCCTGCAATCTGACCTTGACCATCTTTTCATCCTCCCTGGTTCTGTAATAATTCCATGGGAGATTATGATGCATATCTCGCCAATTGCACCTATCGCTGTAAAGATCATCTTTGTCCTCCTAAAAAACATAATAAAAAGGGATATCAGCGTCTAAATTGCTAATATCCCTATCTAATACCAAATTAATATGGTATTAACTATTCACTTTTATTACCGGTCTTTGTGTTTCTCGTTACGAGTTCAAGAGCCACATTAACTGTAATTTTATGTACAATGCTCTTTTCTTTGTGATTTTCGCCAATTTTGTTAAAAGTAAAAAACTCACAAAAGTGCGTAAATTCAAGGATTGTCAGGTATTTGTGCGTTGTAGTAAAACCACAGTCTCTACATTCTCCGTAAACGGGAACATATCAAACGGGGTAATGCTTTTTACCTCGTAGGCTTTGTTTGCGGTAAGGATGGCAAGGTCACGCTCCAGGGTTTTGGGATTGCAGGATACGTAGGATATTCTTTCAGGCTGTAATTTTAAGAGGATGTTCAGGAATTTTTCATCTGAACCGGCTCTTGGAGGATCCATTATCACGAGATCGGCTTTTCCGCCTTCTTCATAAAATTCTTCCATGAAT
>JAIKZC010000290.1 GCA_024682575.1 Lachnospiraceae bacterium
CTGCTTTTACCATAGCTCAAAATCCTCCTTAAATTCCGGGTATCAGACATTTATCTCTGCTTTAAGTCCCAGAAGCTCTTTATATTCTTCCAAAATAGGATTTATAACATTTTCAAGGAACGCCTTAACCTGTACATCAGCGCGTCCAACATATTTTGACGGCTGCAGATTAGCCTTAAGCTCATCCAGAGTCACACCGAACATCGGATCAGCTGCGATCAGCTCAAGAAGATCATTATCAAGTCCTTCTTTTTTAACATGCTCTCCTGCCTGCATTGAAAGCTTTCTGATCTCTTCATGAAGCTCCTGACGGTTGCCGCCCTTCTTAACGCAGTCCATCATGATATTTTCTGTTGCCATGAAAGGTAATTCAGCCATAAGATGCTTTTCAATTACCTTGGGATATACAACAAGTCCGTCAACAACATTAAGATCAAGGTCAAGGATACCATCTATAGCAAGGAAACCTTCAGGAATAGAAAGTCTCTTATTGGCAGAATCATCAAGTGTACGCTCAAACCACTGTGTAGCTGCTGTAATAGCCGGGTTAAGAGCATCTGTCATCACATATCTTGAAAGAGAAGCAATTCTCTCTGAACGCATCGGATTTCTCTTGTATGCCATAGCAGATGAACCGATCTGTGTCTTTTCAAACGGCTCCTCAACTTCTTTAAGATGCTGGAGAAGTCTGATATCATTTGACATCTTATGAGATGTCTGTGCGATACCTGAAAGAAGGTTCAATACTCTTGAGTCAACTTTTCTTGAATAAGTCTGACCGGAAACTGCATAGCATGCCTTGAATCCCATTTTCTCTGCTATCATAGGATCAATTTTATCTATTGTCTCATGATCGCCGTTAAAAAGCTCAAGGAAACTTGCCTGTGTACCTGTTGTACCCTTAGAGCCAAGAAGTTTCAGGCTTGACTGAACATATTCGAGATCTTCAAGATCCATGGTAAAGTCCTGAAGCCAGAGTGTAGCCCTTTTACCTACTGTTGTAGGCTGAGCCGGCTGAAAATGCGTAAATGCAAGCGTAGGCTGATCTTTATATTTGTCAGCAAATTTTGCAAGTTCTGCAATAACATTAACAAGCTTTTTCTTTACAAGTGAAAGAGCCTCATTCATTACAATGATATCTGTATTATCACCTACATAGCAGCTTGTAGCGCCAAGATGAATAATACCTGCTGCCTTGGGACACTGCTGTCCATAAGCATAAACATGGCTCATCACGTCATGTCTTACCACTTTTTCTCTTGCTCTTGCCACATCATAATTTATATCATCTTTATGTGACTTAAGCTCCTCTATCTGCTCATCGCTTATCTCAAGTCCGAGCTCTTTTTCTGTTTCCGCAAGTGCTATCCAGAGACGTCTCCATGTTCTGAACTTCATATCTTCAGAAAAGATATACTGCATTTCGCTGCTGGCATATCGCTCGCTGAGCGGGCTAATGTAACGACTTGTATCCTGCATTTATAAAGCCTCCAATCTATGCTGTCTTTATGCTTCAAATTCTCCGCGGATATCCTCTGTAGGAGGATTGATCGGATATTTTCCTGTAAAACATCCGTCACAGATATCTGTTCCGCCTGCAATCTCCTTAAGTCTTTCGACTCTCAGATAGTGAAGTGAATCTGCTCCTATGATCTTGCATACTTCATCAACGGTTCTGTTATGCGCGATCAGCTGATTGCTGGCCGGAACATCAGTACCGAAGAAACATGGATGCAGGAACGGCGGAGAACTTACCATCATGTGAACTTCCTTAGCTCCGGCTTCCCTGAGCATTGTAACAATCTGATCACTGGTGGTTCCTCTTACTATCGAATCATCTACCATGATGACTCTTTTTCCCTTTACAGCATCACGTATTGGATTAAGTTTTACTTCTACTGCATTTTCTCTGGATTTTTGCTTAGGCTTTATAAAGGTTCTTCCTACGTAGCCATTCTTATAAAATCCGATACCATAAGGTATTCCCGATTCAAGTGAATATCCCATTGCAGCGCAGTTTCCGGATTCCGGAACACCGATGACCAGATCTGCCTCAACGGGTGAATCCTGAGCCAGGAATCTTCCTGCTTTAATTCTTGCCTCATAAACGCTGACTCCGTCAATCGTAGAATCAGGTCTTGCAAAATAAATATACTCAAAAACGCATCTTCCGCGTTTATTCTGTTCTATCTGTAATGATTTATCTGAAACAATGCCTTCCGGAGATATCGATACGATTTCCCCAGGCTCTACGTCTCTTACAAATTCAGCTCCGATCGTATCAAGAGCGCATGATTCAGACGCAAGTATCCATGCGTTATCACGTCGTCCTATGCATAAAGGTCTGAAGCCCCAGGGATCTCTTGCTCCCATAAGCTTTCTCGGGCTCATGACTACGAGTGAAAATGCACCTTTGAGCTTGGCACATGCTCTTCTCAATGCTTCCTCAACTGTCTGTGAAAGAAGACGTTCTCTCGCTATATGATACGCAATTACTTCCGAATCAATGGTGGTCTGGAAGATCGCTCCGGTGTATTCAAGCTCTCTTCTGAGTTCAGGGAAATTAACAAGATTTCCGTTATGTGCCATTGCTAGTATTCCCTTAACGTAGTTAAGTACAAGAGGCTGAGCATTTTCTCTGACCGAACCTCCTGCTGTAGAATAACGTACATGGCCTACACCAATGTTACCCTTAAGCTTTTCAAGCTGTTCATGCTTGAAATTTTCACTTACAAGACCCATTTCCTTGTAACTCGAAACATCACGAAAAGGTCCTGTAGTATCAGTTACAGCAATTCCGGCACTTTCCTGTCCACGATGCTGCAGAGCATAAAGTCCGTAATAAATTGACGAAGCAACTTCGTTATGATCAAAGTCATATATACCGAAGACTCCGCACTCTTCACCTAGCTTATCAAAATCCGGCATTCATTTCTCCTAATATAAACACATGTTTACGGGGCGTTAACTTCAACACACAATTCCGATTATATCTCATTAACGGTTCGTATGCAAGAAAATGATTAAAGAGAATCCGACATTTCCGGATTCTCTTTATCGTAATTTCTTTATTCATATGTAGCCACTATGCTGAGTATTTCCTGACCGTATTCAGGGTATTGTCTTACTATATCGTTTATCTCATCCTTGGATATATCCCTGTTCTTCGTGTTATATTCAATGATCTTTCTCAAAGACTGACGTCTTGTATTCAGATCATGTCTTATCTCAACCATTTCCCTCTTATCTACAAGGGCTGCACACTGACGTGTCCAGATTGAAGGATCCTTGAGATGTATATCTGTGAGAAGATGCACAAGATGACTCTTTTCCATAGCTATTTCAGAATTAGCTCTCTGAAGAAATTCTCTTGCCTGTTTTTCTTCCCTGTAAGCATCTCTGTACTCCTCCAGTTCATTAGAATTTCCAACTCTGAATTTTCTCAAACTGTATTCTATAAGGTTTGAAACATTTACATATCTTATCTTTACTTTGTTCTGTGTGGCTATTACAAGATTAATATATGCATCAACCTTTCTAAGCCTTGCTTCAGCACTGGTATAACTCAGATATTCTCCTGTAAATGCTGCTGCTGCAATAGCCGCTGCCAGCAAAAGTCCGACTCTGACATCAAGTTCTGCAGTTGCATAAAGCACGATCAGCATGATTATAACGGCTGCTGCTGCACCTATTGTGATCATAAAAATACGTTTAGTATTCTCTTTTGAGGCGATCAGTTCGTTTCTCTCATAAATATTGACTGCCTTTTCGCTTTCAAGTCTTTGAAGATCTCCGCGTACTATTCCCTTATAATCCTCATTTTCCCGAAGTTCTTCAAGTGCGCCATCTATCTCTCTATCATAGCGCTCCATAAGCGTATACATTTCATCAGATATTCTGCCAAGATTCTCCCGGTTGACTGTACTTTCCCTTCCAAGTTTCTGTATCCTGTCAGCAGTCTTATTTATTGTCCCCCTGACTTCAGCCGGAAGCTTATCCAAAACCTCTATATCCTTCAGATAATCTGTAACAAGCCTGTATTCCATTGACGCTTTATCGATCTCGTCCCCGGCTTCCTGCATCTGCTCGCAGCAGTTCTTTATATATCGTTTGCGCTGTTCATCATTTCGGATATTCAATGAAGATCTTTTGATAGGTTCTTCAACTTCTCTGATCTCAGAACTTTCTTCACCTGCGACCTTATCTATATCCAGATCATTATTTTCTTCTCCTCCGGTGAAGAAAATATTTTTTACCCATTTAAGAAATCCCATAAGTCATTCCCCTCTTTCTCTAAAACCTCTCCTGCTTTTAATGAAATTCTTTTTTACATCCCCGAATAATATGACTTTCTATAGTTGTTTTTTAAATCCATAAGTATTTCTCTGATCAAGGCATCAGCTTCTGAAACTTCCCCGTTTTCTTTCTTTTTTAGATAAAGTCTGAATTTACGGCCTATGTCATCATCACAATCATCACTGCTGCAGCCTGTTTTACCTCTGTTCATCATTTCGGCTGCCTTCATCTGCTCTACCGTTACAGATGCCGTCGGGTTCAGTCTGAATGCATGTTCAAAACAGTCCTCAGCTTCATCAAAGCAAAACATTCCCGCAAAAGCTACACCTTTATTATTCAATATACGTGCGGCCTCTTTGGGCTTTTTTATTTCATCCGTCTTGCTGAGCGCCATATTATATTCGTTTATTGCAGCAGAAAATTTCCCTCCCTTCACAAGGAAATCTCCTTTGAGCCTGTATTTTTCCGTCTGACTCATATTCGCTCTTGAAGCAAGTGACCGTCTCATGGATTCTATTTCATTCTCATTGCCAAGACCCGTCAGCTTAAAAAAAGTCTCAAGAAAATCCATAAGACTTCCGCCTCTGTTGATCACTCCGTAGAGTTCTGTCGCAATCTGACCCAGTCCCAGTTCTGACTCGATATAAGAGCAAAGATTTTCATCCATAAAAGACGAATCAAGCATCAATATATTTTCTTTTATATAATAAGCAAGTTCTTCCGCCGAATAGATGCCGATTTCCGTACCATCCATGTAATACGGCTTCAGTGAACGTCTTCCGACGCATGTATAAAGCATCCTTTAATCCTCCAGATTTACTATTTCTTCTTTCGTAAGACCGGTAGATCTGAAAATTTCTCCAAATCCAAGATCAGTGATCTCAACCTTAAGCTGATTTTTTACAGGGCAGGATAAATGCAGCAATATACGTGATGCTCTTTCAGGTCTTTCCGGAATCCAGTCACAGCGTATAAGTGCATTTCTTTCTCCTTCATCTTCATCTCCCTGAATAAGAAGTTCTATGCGTCTATCCGAAGATAACATGAATTCAGCCGATGCATCTACATCATACCAACTGATACCTGCACTTACGAGAGGAACTATTCCCTCTCTCTCCGCGTAAACTGTTCTGGCTGATATTGACGAATGAAGTCTTGTTTCGTCCATAAATATATAGCGGCTTCCAAGCCTGGTCCATCCCGACAGATCAGCTGCCGCGAAACATGCACCCTTTGTATAAAGATTCTGTCCGACAAAAACCCTGCTTTTTGTACAAAGAAAACGAAATGTCTTATCCGCCCATCTGCCTCTGAATATATCTCCTGTCAGATATACTGCTGATGCTGTATCTGAAACAAATTCATTTTCCGAGATTTCCCGAAACATATTGTCAAAACGTTCCTCTTCTTCTTCCTTAAAGGGGATCATATCATCAAAACTTTTTTCGTCAGTAAAAACAGTTGCGGGATTATACTGGGAATTTATCATCAGCCGTTCTCTCTTGAAACTTTTTCTGCCATAATCATAGAGAACCACCCCCCTCTGCCAAAGCTCGATGGGCTGGCTCATTGCATAGTAGAAAAAGCTTTCTTCATGTCCCATATAACGGACAGTGCTTATCTCTCCCTTTATCCTCTGCAGTGCCTTGTCCAATACTTTTGGAAGTTCAGCTATTACCTCTTCAACAGTTATGACCAGAGCTGCCGTGTCATATACAGATAATTCACCCGGAACCGAAAGGCAGTATAAAATAAACATTCCCAGAAGCTTCACGCTATCAATGCCATCATTGTCATTATAAAATACCCTGCCGCCGGCCAGTGCCTTTGTGACCAGTGAGTTTATCAGAATCGCTCCGCTTTTCTCTGACAGCTCTACAGCTTCTCTTCCATAGAACCATCTTTCATCTTCTTTCGAATAACATGCTGCAGTAGGAATCTCAAAATCCTCACCATCAGCTACATAGCTGTATGTTATTACATTCATCTCGCCATGTCTGCAGTAGGAGATTTCTGATATATCATCTCTTAAGTCTATTCCTATTGCAGTTGTTCTCTCGATACTCTCCATTTACTCTCCCGATACCTTAAATTAGAATTTCTCTCTCCTTTATATCAGACTGAATTCTCTTTCTACTGCAGCTGATTTCTCAAGATAGAGATTCATAAGATTCTCCGTACTTTTTTCATCTCCAAGACTGTAACTTAAGATCAATGAATTTATCATCTTAAACCGTGAATCTGAGCCCACATCCTCAATCTCCGCTGCCTCAACAGTCCTGCTCAGAACAAGTTCACCTTCACCGTCATTTTCTTCCGTTATGTAATACTGCAGCCTTTCTCCATAAAAAAGCACAAAATTTCTAATATATACACCATCTATAACAGTTTTCATCTGCTCTGATCTGAAAACACCTTCAGAATTCATCTCGTCTGTTATCCTGTAGTGCAAAAGCGGCTGTTTCTTCGGATCCGTATGATACTCAACAAATACTCTGTCATCATACATGCAGATTTCAGGAACTATTGCCCTGAATGCACGGAAAAATTCCATAAATATTCCTCTCTGCATATATTTTCTGACCATAGCTCCAATGCCCTGGATAGCAGAATCCGGTATAGTATGTTTTCCCGAATAAAAATGCAGCATTGCCAATGATGCTATTTCCGGAAAATTTTCTCCCTCCTGTGTGAGCCTGTATATACGTTCAAAAATATAATCGCCGGTAACTCTGTTTTTCACAAAATAATCATATGCACAGTAAGAAAGCCATGCCCTTGCAAGATCATCATTTCCGTCTTTTCCGGCATAATCTTTAAAGATCTCATCCGCCTCACCCACGAATGCTCTCGAAAAAAGCATCTGTGAAATAAGTTTTCTTTCGATCCTTCCAGCTCCAACATCAAATCCTATGGCTGTTTTCCATATATCTCTTAATGAACGGCTCAATCCGTTATAATTAACAGTCAGATATTTAAGTATAGTCTCATCATACTTTCCGTGACGATATACATAATAAGCCATAGACGTAAGATAATTTGCGTCGCAATTATTTTCCTCACGAATGAGACGACTCACGAGTCTGACCATAGTTTTAGGATTCATTTTTGAAAAACCGTACTCATGCAGTATCTCGCATGCTCTTACGTTCATTCCTCTTAAGATCAGAAATCTTACTATCTCATTTCTGTCTGCCGCATTAAAATCATCAACATCAAGATCTGCGATCATCTTGTCGAGCTCATCATTTTTACCATTATCGTAATAGAAATGTATAAGTTTTTTCTTTATGTCATTTCTTTCCGACATGCTTATTTTATCTGAAAATGCCAGAATTCTTAAGTCTGATTCATTCTCATCTGTAACTTCTATTATTTTTCTGCCCAGACCGGTACTGTAATATGAAAGACCAATATGTCCTTCCCGATAAAGTTTGATCGCCCTACTGTACGCAGATGGCTGCATAAGCCTTTTAGCCCTTACGTCCTCCCTTTCTACCGTACGGTTTCCGTAGGAATCCTCATAGATAAAATTATAGACACTGCTGAAAACACTTATATAAACTTCTCCATTTGTTAGTTTATATTTTCTCTCACCGTTAAAACCATTTTCAACAACGCTCACGTAACGGATATCATCTGTGTCGCTGATTATCTTATATTTAAATACAAGACGACTCAACGCATAAAGAAGCTTATCCTTATTTGCAAAATTCTTAAGTCCTGCGGCATAATCATAAATTCTCGCAAGCTTTTCATTTATCCTTCCTGAGCTTGCCATTTCTACCGCAAATTCAGCAATGCTTGAACTGTAAGCTGCCAATGTATCAGGTGAGACCATGCCAAATCTGATTATATTATCATATAAAAATGTTGCTCTTTCTATGCTTAATTCAGCACCCATTCTGAAGTACATCAGTACAGAGCGGTCAACTATCTCATCGCTTTCAGCCGGAAAAGAATATATATAATATTCATAAAGCCTGGTTATCTTCAATCTCTTTTCTACAGCCAGCTTAAAATATTTAAAATATTTCTCAGAAGTTATATTATTTTGGATCAGATGAGTACAAATGGATCCAAGTGCTTCTTCCGAACCAAACTTTTCATAATATTTCTGTAAGAGACTCACAAGGGCTCCTGAAAATCTCCTGAGTTTTCCGCTTTGGAAAATGATTCTTCTCAGAAGGTCTTCTCTGATCACTCCACGTTTCGCAGCCCAGAGCAATGTATTTATTTCGAACTCTGACATAGTGGAAAGATAGGCAGGATTATGTTCGATCATTATAAATGCTTCCGCATATATGAGTGGACTTCTACCTCCATAGCTGTAAAGCTCTCTCATCAGTTCAAACTTTTTCTTTTTATTGCCTTCCAGGCTCTCATCCATATATAAAAGAATCCAAAGAAGCTTTGTCGATGACGGACAGCTTTCCCGCATCAGCCTGATCTTTGAGGCATTCTTTTTTACTTCTACCTCATTTCTCATAAGAATCGACTGAAGATAGATTTTATAGGCTTCATATTCAAAGCCTGCTGCCTCCGTATCAAATTCCTTTTCTATATGTGAAAGTACAGAAGCTGCTTCTTTCTTCCTTGAAGAGCTTATAAGAATATGCACCATAAAAAGCCTTGCCAACAGATCTTTTCCATCCATGTCAAGCATCTTTTCGATCAGGATCATTGAATTATGGCACCAACTCTCTATACCTGTTTCCTTCAGTCTGAAACGAAGATATTCAACAGTGATCCGTTTTATAAGTTTCTGGCGTGCTATAACATTTGCAGGAACTATCCCTTTTTTTCTTACGGTAATATTAATGTCCTTATGAAAATGATTACCGGCCAGTCTAACATTTGCTGTATTTTTACCATAGTGCATGGCTTCTCTTACCAGCAGAAGTTTTATTGAACTCTCATCTCCGTCAAAATCTTCATTCGTAAGATATGTATTTTTCACGATAACAAAAGGATTATCCGAGCTCACCCTTAAAGCGGCATAACCCCAGCCATTTTTTCTAAGCCTGATCTCTGCAGTAATATCTTCGTCATCAATTTCTATATCAATATTATCCTGTGAAACTGTATATCCGACCGGATTTTTTTTATGAACTGCAATAAGAAATTCTTCAAGATTTTCGCTTGAATCAAGTCTTCTGCTAAATGCCCCATAAAGATCTATATATCTTTCATCAGCACCATTCAGCACCTTGACAAATGATTTATCGTAAAAAAGTTTCTTCGCCTCGTCAAAATCTTTACGGGCAAGATTGGCAAAATAAAAAAGATTTCTGATCTCACCATCAGATGATACCGGGAACTGTTCTTTAATCGTTACAACAAAAGGCAGACTATATTCCCCTGCATCAGATATGACATCAATATTTCCTTTAATAAGGTCATTCGGCTCAAGTCCCTTTGTATCAAAAATATAATGAACTTCCACACTGTTAGCCGAAAAACTCTTTTTGTCGCAGACCATGCGTGAATCATCAACATAAATATAACCATTGATCCTACGAAGCCCGCTCGAAACTATATGAAACGTACCCTTAACTCTTTCCCCGACAAAAGCCTCTATGTTAAGCTTTCTTTCCGGAAATGTAAGGGTGCCCATATCGTATTCGAACCTACCGTTCAATATTTCAGCGATATGGTTCTCCATTATTCCCGCTTCCTCCTCTTATATCGCCTGTGACGGCTCCTTAAGTTGCATTATTCGAAAACATGCATTATCATAAGGTTTATTATAGCACTTATACAGTGTTTTTATCAACAAAAGGAGGTATCGGAAACGATGATACAGCACTCGGATCACTTCCACGGAAGCGACCTTGAAAAAATAGAAAAGATCTATGGAATAAAAAAAGAAGAAGTCATATCTTTTTCTGCAAATGTAAATCCACTTGGTATTTCTCCTTCACTTCGCGAAACCTTAAGTGAACATCTCGATGCGATACAATCTTATCCCGACAGAGAGTATACTCTCTTAAGATCGGTTATTGCTGACTACAGCGGAACAGTTAAGGATAACATTATAGTCGGAAATGGTTCTACAGAACTCATATCCATAATCATCGAACTAAAAAAGCCAAGAAGAGCCATGATCCTCGGCCCTTCATATTCCGAATACGAACGAGAGGTTACACTAAGCGGCGGAAAATCCTTATATTTTCCATTAAAAGAAGAAAATGATTTTGTATTGGATAAAGCAGATCTTGTTTCGCATTTAAACGAAGATATAGATATGCTGATAATCTGCAATCCAAATAATCCTACTTCAACCTGTATCCCGGCACGTACTCTAAGGAGTATTCTCGATACTGCCAAAACCTTAGATATATTTGTAGTAGTTGATGAGACATACATTGAATTCACTGAAAACATGGAAGAAATCGAAGGTATTCCTCTTACGCGCTATTATAACAATCTTTTTATAATACGTGGAGTTTCAAAGTTTTTCGCATCTCCGGGATTAAGGCTTGGATATGCAGTCACCGGCAATCAGGATCTTATTCGCGAGATCAACACGAAAAAAAATCCCTGGACGATCAATTCTCTTGCCGAGATTGCCGGAAAACTCATGTTTACTGACAAGAAATATATTGAAGAAACCAAAAAGATAATTTTTGGTGAGAGAAAAAGAATATGCTCAATGCTTGATGATATGAAGGACCTTGGTCTTAAATATTATAAACCGGGTGCAAATTTTGTTCTCTGCAAACTCGAACGTGATGATGTCACTGCAGACAGCCTGTTTGATCACTGTATCCGATCAAAAATGATGATTCGAAATTGCTGTACATTTCCATTTCTTGATAATCATTATTTCCGATTCTGTTTTATGCAGCCCGATGATAATGATCGTCTTATCGCAAAGATAAAAGAAGCGCTGCAATAATGCAGCGCTTCTTTATTTGTCATATTTTATCAACTTGTTTCTGCTTCAGATTCCTCTTCTGTAGTCTCAGACTCATTCTCTATTGCCGAAGCTGCATTACTGTCGCTTATAGTTTCAGATGTATTATCACTGGTAGAATCAGAAGATGTATCTGAACCAGTATCTGTAACTATCTCTGTCTTCTCCGATGCAGGTGATTCTATAATAACAAGATCACCACTCTCCGTTGACCCTTCGTCCAGATCAACAATAGACGATGTATCATCATCAATAACTATAACATCCGAAGCCGAGTTATCGCTTACACGACTGCTTGCCCTGTCAGATCCATCTTCAGGAACCTCAACCGCACCAACCAGTTTAATCTTAAGTTTAGTAGCGTTAAGTCCTCCGAATATTCCGTCTTCAGCGCCAGTCTTCATCTTTAGCTTAAAATAGTAATTATAAGCAGAATAGATACCATTATCGCTTATACCGTAATCAAAGCTGCCCTCAATTGTGAATTTTGATTTATTATGACTGATTTTTGAAACCTGTATATCATCTATATATGCATCATTTAGTGATACTGTCGATGTTGAATTCAGAACTATAGAGCTTCCAAATGTATATGCAGCTTCAAGAGTTGCATTATCAACTTTATCATCATAAGAATCCGTACCGGTAAAGAAAAGCATTGATGCTGCTGACTGCCCGATTTTTTTCTTCAGGCTGTCACTGATATGCTCTGCCTCATTTGAAGATGTAGATTTCTTACTACTCTTTCCTTCTTCGCTTTCCCTTTTTTCTTCACTCTTCTCTTTTTTATTCTCAGAAGACTTGCCATGCTTTTTATTTTCAGAAGCACTGCCTTCGTGACTATCATGAGTTTCGATAAGGTGATTATCTGATATCTCATCCATAGATACACCAAACTTAAACTCATCCGATATAATTCCGTCATTATCACTAACAACAGAAGAATTAACAGAAAAGGTGTTCCATCCGTCATCCATTTCTACTTTGCGGATTTCGCTGCTTGCATTATTATTCTGATAATTAACAGCAGTTCCTACTCCGGTTGCTGAAACTGCTACTGCTACCGCTACTGCTACAGTTTTTGTAGTTGCAACTGTACCTGCTGCTGTCGCTGCAGTTGTTGCTGTTGCCGCAGTTGTTGCTGCTGCCGTACCGGTTGAAACCGTTGCTGCTGTTCCTGCACCTGCTGCCACTGCACCTGCTGATACTGTTCCAGCTGCTGCCGCTGCTGCTCCTGCCCCTGACGATGCAGCTATTGAAATACCTGTTCCTGCTGCCGCTACACCTGCCGTAGTAGCAATGGTTCCTGCAGCTATTCCAACTGAACCGCATATTGCAGCATAAGCAGATTGTGCTGCTGTGGCGGCCATTACTGTCTGCTCAGACATAGCCTGCACAGCGCCGAATATCAATGCTCCGCTTATAGTCATGGCACCAATTTTGCTGCCAGCTAAGCCCGGCTCTTTTTCGAGTTTCTTCTTAAGGAATTTTCTCGCATAATTTAGACGGCTCTTAACCGTTCCTGCGGAACATTCCATAATCTCGGCGATGTCATCAATACTGATTCCATCATAATAATAAGCAATTACAACTGTTCTCTGTGCTTCAGGAAGTTCATCTATGAACTTCGAAAGAATCGCTTCAACTTCCTTGTTTTCAGCAGATGCTTCAGGCTGGACAGACGTATCGTTGGTTGGAATACTTTCAAAAAGACTCTTTTCTGTCTCTTCATCTACAAGTATCTCATTTTTCTTACGGAATATCTTCATTCCTTGCCTGTAGGTAATCGCTCCGAGCCACGCATATATGTTTTCCGGCTTATCCAATGTGTCGATCGATTTGTACGCTTCAACATATACAATTTGTAATAAGTCCATAGCATCGTCTTCATTTTTCATGATCTGCCGAGCTCTGAAGTATACAAAATTATATGTTTTAGAATATACGAGGTTAAACCCTTCTTCCTCACCATTCTTCATGCGTCCGACCGCCAATATTAAATCATTGTCAGCTGCCATTCACATATCTCCTTACGATGAACATAAGCACCCCTGTGCTTGTGTCCCGGAATACCTTTTCCTCCTTTCTTCGTTATTTTCTATTAAATAGTACCGAAGAAAAGCCAAAAGGTTTTAAAATTTCAACATTTTTACTGTATACAATCCGTGATTTAACCCCTGTTTCTTTTTTCATATGTACAGAAATGATAAACCAGATCAAAATATGTCTGCTCATCACTTTTCTCTGTTAATTCCCAATGGTCATCACTATCAAGATCAGGGAAAAAGGCATCAGCCTCATAAGCCTTATCTATCTTGGTTATCAAAGCTTTGTCACACCTGTCCAACAGGGTCTTATAAACATAGGCTCCGCCAATTAAATATATATCATCTTCGTTATATTGTTTAAGCAAATTTTCAAGTTCTTCAATGCTATTTACAACAATAGCTCCCTCTACACTATAAGAAGGATTTCTTGAAAGCACTATATTTGTCCTGTTTGGAAGTGGTTTCTTGCCCGGAAATCCCTCCAGGGTTTTCCTTCCCATAACAACCACTTTTCCTGTAGTAGTCTCTCTGAAATACTTCTGGTCGGAAGGTATTCTTACCAAAAGCTCGTCTTTAAGGCCGATCGCCCAATTTTCATCCACTGCTGCTATTGCTATCATATCAGTCTCCATTTTCCCCGGTCAGCAATAACTACTCCCATTTATCACAAAGAGAATTAATCTGATCCGCAAATTTTGCTATATCTTTATTTGCACAATGCTCGTATCCGCGAATCACGCTGATAAGGCGCTGTCCTGCTGCAACAAGTCTGTCAAATACGCTGTTGCGTTTCGAGGTCTTCCTGGTCTTTATCTTTACAGGTATTCCCTTGGCCTCATAAACTAGCATTCCTTTTGCCAGATCATATCTTGTTCCGCTGTACGGTGCATATGCATGTATTCCAAATTTTTCTTCGATAGTTGATGCAAAGCTGTCGGTAACTTTATCGTCACCATGAACTACAAATACCTGTGATGGTCTTTGTCCAAATGCTCCAAGCCAGTCAAGCAGACCATTCATATCTGCATGACCTGACAGTCCTGTAAGTGTCCTGATCTCAGCCCTGACTCCTATTTCCTCTCCAAAAAGCTTCACTTCTTTAGCGCCTTCAACAAGAGCTCTTCCTAAAGTCCCTACAGACTGATATCCCACGAAAAGGATTGTCGAATCTTCCCTCCATAAGTTATGCTTTAAATGATGTCTTATTCGTCCTGCATCACACATTCCCGATGCTGAGATAATGACTTTCGGAGTTTCGTCAAAATTTATCTCTTTCGACTCCTCGCTTGTAATAGCAAGACGCAGCCCCTTAAAAGATATTGGGTTTACGCCTCTTCTGATAATTTCCATTGCCTCTTCATCAAAGCAGTTTACAGTATTTTTCTGAAATATCTGTGTTGCTTCAACTGCAAGCGGAGAATCAACAAAAACCGGAAAATCATTATAACCGCTTATAAGCTTCTTTTCCTTGATCTCTCTGATAAAATAGAGCATTTCCTGTGTTCTGCCAACAGCAAACGAAGGGATTACGACGTTTCCTCCCTTGTCAAATGTATGTTGTATTATCTCTGCCAGTTCACCAACATAGTCTACTCTTTCGGTATTATGAAGTCTGTCTCCATAAGTTGACTCTATAACGCAGTAGTCTGCCCCTTCTATCCTCTGGGGATCCTTTAATATTGGCTGTTTGGAATTACCCACATCTCCGGAAAATACTATCTTTTTACTTACAGAATTTTCCTCTAACCACACTTCTATTGCAGCTGACCCCAGCAAATGACCAACATCTGTAAATCTGATCTTTATACCGTCACATACGTCCCTGATCTCACCGTAAGGCACCGGCTCCAAAAGCCTTACCGCCCTGTCAGCATCCTCCATGGTGTAAAGAGGAACAAATGCTATATCCGAAGAAGATCTTTTTGCTTTTCTATTTCGCCACTCAGCCTCAAACATCTGAATATGCGCACTATCACGAAGCATTATATCGCAAAGCTCCGCTGTTGCATCTGTAGTATAAATCTTACCTCTAAAGCCTTTAGACGCCAGAAGAGGCAGAAGTCCGGAATGGTCTATATGAGCATGAGTAAGAAATACAAAATCAATATCTGCTTCCGCTACCGGAAGAGGCATGTTTTCATAAAGATTTACACCCTGTTCCATTCCATAATCAACCAGAATATGCTTGCCGCAGGCGTTCAGATAATGACAGCTTCCTGTGACTTCATGTGCAGCTCCGATAAAAGTAATTTCCATAGGCGCCTCCAGTTAATCCAACCAATAAAACAGCATATCCAATTCATACATAATAAAAATGAAAAAATATACTTATATTTTACCATTTGAGCGCCCATATTGCACGTTAAATTCAATCAGTATTTGCGAAGCCCCTTAGGATAGTGATTTTTTATCAGCCTGCCATCACTTTTTCCCCAACCGATCGAACAATCATCAACGCATATAAGCGTCCAGCCCTTTTCCGCACTAATATTAAGAGTCTGTCCTCCAAGATAAGCTGTTATTTCTGAAGATGAAGAATCCAGCGTAATGTAACGGTCAACATCATCCTCTGACAATGCAAGCGCAAGAGCATGTGAAGGCTCAAAACGCTTCTTTTTCAACGTTCCAAGATGAAGACCCACTCTTGTAACTTTCAGCTTATCAATCCCGCACATCTCTTCAGGAATAAGACAAAGCTGCTCCCCGAATTTAAAAATTCTTTCCTCCGGAAAATTGACTTTAAGGTTTTCCTTTTCGAATTCCTTATATATTGAAATATCGGCTTTTGAAGCCGATGAGGCAAGACCATTTTTACTTAATCTTATATAATTATCATCTATATTTCCATCCCGCTCAAATACGGCAAAAAAATGTCCCTCTCCATCTGTATGATGAGGCCATATTCTTACTGTTTTATCAATATCTTCCGCAGAATTCTCATAGAATTTTTTATCGCCCCTGTCAAAGCAGTCGGAATTTATACTTTCGCAAAGATGAAAATCTCTGTGTCTTTCAAGGAATCGACTTACCGTACCTTCGTCCTCCTCCGAAGCAAAAGTACAGGTTGAGTAAACCATTCTTCCTCCGGGTGCCAGCATTTCAGCTGCAGCATCAATAACTTCATCCTGACGCTCTGCACACATCCTGACATTCTCTTCGCTCCATTCTTCAACAGCAAGAGGATTCTTTCTGAACATTCCTTCTCCTGAGCATGGCGCATCCACAAGAATCCTGTCAAAATAGCCCTCAAAGATTTCGGCAAGTTTTCCCGGCGTCTCACTTGTTACAAGACAATTTCTCACACCCATTCTTTCCATATTCTCGGAAAGTATTTTCGCTCTAGATGGTATGATTTCATTTGCCAGAAGAAATCCCTTTCCATTCATTAGTGACGCTATCTGGCTTGTTTTCCCTCCGGGAGCGGCACAGAGATCAAGCACCTTTTCACCACTTTCCGCCATCAGATTTGTTACCGGTGCCATTGCACTCGGTTCCTGAATATAATATATTCCGGCCTCATGGTAAGGATGTCTGCCGGGTTTTGTTTTATTATCGTAATAACAGCCATCAGTACACCATTCTATATCCCTAACCTTAAAATTATCTATATTTTCAAAAATCCGATTATTTTTTATCTTTTTCAGTCTGTTTATCCTCAGCGCATGGAACTCATCTTTTTCATAGCTTTTTTCAAACTCATCATATTCATTTCCAAGCATTTCTTTCATTCTCTGTCTGAATCTTTCAGGTAATTGCAATAAGATTCACCTCTTTCTTGTGAATTGTCTATATTCTCCTCAAAGAATGTGACAATAATCTTTTATATTTTTATTATAATGCGTTGTTATATCGTACACAACATTCTATTTTTATATCATTTCTTGGATTTATATGCTTATTCCGATTTAAAAAGTATACATGATTTGTGTCTACAATTGCATAAATTTTTGTGATATAATTGTATTGAAATTAGAAATATGTCTTTTTGTCCTTATGGCAACGTTTAGGTTCACGTCTTGATCGTCGTAGAAAGAGTGCACCGTTCCGTTTTGAGACAAAAGACTGATATTTTGCGTGCCGCAATTCCCCTGTGGCAGCGCAGAGCCTGAGGACAGGCAGAAAGGATTTAATGTTTAATACAGGTGATTATGTAGTACACAAAAACGACGGTCTATGCAAAATAACCAACATTTCTACTCTCGACATCCCGGATTGCGATAATGAAAAAAAATATTACTTCCTGACACCAACGGATAGTCCGAACAGCAGGATCTACGTCGCAGTCGGATCCGGAGACGCTTCTCTTCGTACCCCTATAAGCGAAGATGAAGCCCTTGAATTGATTGATTCATTTCCCTCACTTGACATGCTTGCCGTAGAAAACGAAAAGCAGCGTCAAAATGCATATTCCAAAGCCCTTGTACAGAACGATTGTGAGCAGCTTTTGAGGCTCATCAAAACGACATCTGTAAGAAAAGCTGAACGTGTTCGTAAGGGGCGCAGTGCAACTTCAGTCGACGAACATTTCCTCAAGTCAGCACGAAAGGCGCTCTACAGTGAGTTATCCTATGTGCTAGGCGTTCGTGAGGATTCCATGACAGAGTTTATTCAGGCAAGAGTTACTGACATGGACTAATTACTTCAGTTAATTTTAGTCAAAAATAAAGCATCCGGTTTTCCGGATGCTGAAGCAGGTGCTTATCTTATTTCGGATACTGCACCTGCTTATTTTATTTCTAAGTCTTCTATCAATCTGTATGTCTCATCGACTTGATCGGAATATTTGCATACAAAGCCGGTCCTGTGCTTCCTGTATCTGCATCTGACTCAGTTTTTGTAATTTTAATATCCAGTCCCTGCTGATCAATCTCCACATACCTCTGAAGAACAGCAATAATATCGTTTTTTATACGCTCCATAATTTCAGGAGAGCAGCTTGCGCGATCGGAAACGAGCACAAGTTTCAGACGATCTTTTGCGATATCACTGGTAGACTTTCTTTTGAAAAAATCCATGAATCCCATGTTTATGTCCCCTTTCCTATTCTATTATTTTGCTGCAAACAATTCTCCAAGCTTAGAGAAAAAGCCCTTCTTTACATCAAGATTCTCATATGGAACATCTTCACCCATGATCCTGCGGCAGATATTCATATAAGCGTTACCAACAATCGTACCATCCCCGGCTAAAGGCGTACCTGTATTTGTTGCAACGACAATCTTCTCATCATAAGGTACAACACCTATTAAATCGATTGAAAGTACTTCAACAACATCATCTGCAGACATCATATTTCCATGTTTCATCATATCGATATTTAGTCTGTTTACGATGAGTCTGTTGTCACGAACATTATTTGCCTCAAGAAGGCCTATGATCCTGTCAGCATCACGGACAGCAGAGACCTCAGGAGTAGTAACAATAAGTGATCTGTCAGCTCCTGCAATAGCATTCATAAATCCCTGCTCAATACCGGCAGGACAGTCAAGGATTATGTAATCAAAATCCTTTCTGAGTTCTTCAACGAGTGCTCTCATCTGATCAGGATTAACCGCAGATTTATCCCTTGTCTGCGCAGCCGGAAGAAGATAAAGACCATCACATTTTTTATCCTTGATCATAGCCTGTGCAGGACGGCAGTTACCCTCAATAACATCTACAATATTATAAACTATCCTATTCTCAAGGCCGAGAACAACATCAAGGTTTCTAAGTCCTATATCTGTATCTACAAGAACAACTTTCTTATCAAGTTTCGCAAGACCTGTTCCGATATTGGCTGTCGTTGTTGTCTTACCAACACCACCTTTACCAGATGTTACTACAATTACCTCACTCATTTACCTTTCCCTCCGTATTGTTAAATGCCTTCAAAAATTCCATACTGTTCAGAAATGTTCTGTCAAATTTTTTTATAACTATATGCCCGTCAGAAATTATTGCTGCTTCCGGTGTTCCGGATGTGCTTTCCGGTCTGTTGAATATCGACCTTCTCTTGCTCTTACGGGAGTTGTCTTTATCTTCTGAAATAGCCAGTGCGTCCGATATTCTTACCTGAAGCGGATCCAGATGAAGTGCCATAACAAATGCCTTGTCATCACCCATGGCCCCGGCTGTTACATTACCAAGAAGATTTCCTAAAACGAAAATACTTCCTCCTGCAACAACTTCTGCACCTTGCTTAACATCTCCAAGTATAAGCAGAGATCCTCTGCTTGTATAACAGGTACCACTTCTCAATGTACCAATATATATTTCTGCCGAAGCAGAATCAATTGCTGTATTCTGCTGTAATGCGGCTGTGAGTGCTGCATTTTCTTTTTCCAGCCGTCCAAGTTTTCTTTCTGTTTCAGGATTCCTGAGGCTTACACCATTTTGGCGAAGTGCTTCAGAAAACTTTCTTTCCAGAGCTTCATCATCCAGCATTACTGCGCCTATTTTCATTGAGGTATTGCTTTCAATTATATCAATTATCTTTGAAGTTTCTTCCTCAGTAACACTTCTTCCTTCAATTGAAAGAGCCATTCCCGCTTTGCCGAAGAAAGATGCGGATGCGCTGAATTTTTCTTTAATGAGTGGTAAAAGCTCATTAAAATCCATACTGCTGTCAAGCTTTAGTACTATCCCTGACTTGACACCTTTTATTGCAACAGGTTGACTCATGCTCCCCTCCCATCTCTTTATTTTATTTTTGAACAGCTATTCACCCTTTATATGTTCACTTTATCCCTACTGTGATAAAACGCGGCTTTCAGCGCATTCAAAAATACTGCACTTAATATAATACAACATATCATTAAATTTTGAAAGCAAAAAAAGGCATTTAGATTTGATTTTTATCGAAATAGTTTTTTACTATTAAAATCTGTCTAAATGCCTTTATATAAGATTTTAACCCAGTATAGCCTTATCACTTGCAAATTCTTCTCCGGCAGCTTTTGAAAACTGATGGAGCAGGTCTTCCACTGTAAGTTTTTTCTTTTCCTCACCCCTGATATCTAAAATTATTTTTCCTTCATTCATCATAATGAGTCTGTTTCCGTGTGCTATCGCATCACGCATGTTGTGCGTGATCATAAGCGTTGTGAGTTTATCAGAATTTACTATCCTGTCCGTTGCATTAAGAACTTTCTCGGCTGTCTTGGGATCCAGTGCGGCCGTATGTTCATCAAGGAGAAGTATCTTCGGCTTTACAAGTGTCGCCATAAGAAGTGTAAGCGCCTGTCTCTGTCCTCCGGAAAGAAGGCCCGCTTTCTCTGTCATTCTGTCTTCCAGGCCAAGATCGAGTACTGCAAGTCTTTCCCTGTATAGTTTTTTCTCATGAGCCGTTACTCCCCAGCCAAGTCCGCGTTTTTTTCCACGTCTGTAGGCAAGCGCAAGATTCTCTTCTAATTCCATGGTTGCCGCCGTACCTACCGTCGGATCCTGGAAAACTCTTCCTACAAGATTTGCTCTCTTAAAATCAGGAAGTCCCGTAACATCTTCACCACCGATTATTATACGGCCCTCATCTACCGGCCATACTCCTGCAATTGCATTGAGCATAGTGGATTTTCCTGCACCGTTTCCACCAATAACGGTAATGAAATCTCCATCCTCTACCTTGAAATTTAATCCGTTAAAAACTTTCTTTTCATTAATAGTTCCCGGACTAAAGGTTTTATGAATATTTTTAAGTTCAAGCATTATGCCTTACCTCCCTTTCCGGCCTTCTTAAATGAGCTCTTGGCCTGAGACTGAAGATAAGGAACCGCAAGGAATATTGCAACGATCAGCGCTGTAAAGAGTTTTAAGTAATTTGAGTCCAGTTTTAACCAGAGTACGATCACAACAACAATGTAGTATATAATTCCTCCGATCACGACAAATGCCATTCTTCCTGCAAAATTAAGATGCCTTCCCGCAATAGCATTTCCTATTACTTCGCCTATGATAACTGCTGCAAGACCTATAACAATAGCTCCTCTTCCCATATTTATATCTGAGAAGCCCTGAAACTGCGCCATAAGTCCTCCGGCAACCGCAACAAGTCCGTTTGAAAGGCCAAGTCCTATGATCTTCATAGCATTGATATCGATTCCCTGTGCCTTACTCATTTGAGGATTACATCCTGTAGCACGGAGCGCAGAACCCTGTTCTGTTCCAAAATACCAGTAAAGTACTGCTATAAGAACTATTGCAAAAATAACTCCTATAATAATAGCCATTGTTACATTTCTGGAAGTTATGGCGAGATAAAACTTATCTACGCTGACCGCTTTATTTGCCATCATTCCCATTATCGCAAGGTTGATCGAATAAAGCGCAAACTGTGTCAGTATTCCTGCAAGTATTGCAGGAATACCAAGCATCGTATGCAGTATTCCTGTCACCGTCCCGCATGCTACTCCGGCCACAAGTGCAACTGCCATTGCAGCCCACGGATTCCAGCCTGCAAGAATGAGCATTACTGTGACTGCTCCTCCAGTTGTAAATGTTCCATCCACACTCAGATCCGATACTTCAAGCAGTCTGAATGTGATATAAACTCCAAGGGCAACAATCCCCCATATTATTCCCTGTGCTATTCCGGCAGGAAAACTCCTTAAAAGAGCTGCCGGATTCAAAGATGCAAAATAAGTCATGATTCGTTTCTTTCCCCAAGTTATTCTTTTCTAAGCATAAAAACTTTAATTTTACAAATTATTCTGAAAATACTTTTTGGCACAGAATTTTCACTGTGCCAAAAAATATTTCCCTATATTTCTAATTAGAAAATATTACTCTATAGGCTCGTAACCTTCAGGTACTGTAATTCCAAGTTCTTTACAGATAGATGCATTATACTTCTTTACAGGATTTGCATAATACTCGATAGGCATCTCCTCAACCTTTGACTCACCTTTGAGGATCTTAACTGCCATCTCACCTGTTGTACGTCCAAGTTCATAATATGAAATTGAAAGTGTTGCAATTCCGCATCCTGCAACAATTCCCTCTTCACCGGCAATGATAGGAGTCTTTGAAGGAAGTGCGATGTTGTTGATCGCCTCTGTACAGGAAGCTGCTGTATTATCTGTAGGGATATAAAGCGCATCATTCTCATCACATGCTGTCTGAGTTACCTGTGATACATCATTTGAATCAGCAAAAGTATAAACATTTACTTCATATCCATCTTCCTTAAGCTTTGCCTCAACTGTCTCTACCTGATATTTTGAATTTGCTTCTGCTGAACAATAGATTATTCCGATCTTCTTAGCATCCGGTATAAGTTCAGCAAACATTTCAGCCTGCTGATCGAGCGGAGCCAGATCAGATGTACCCGATACATTTGTACCTGTAGTTCCGTTGAAATCATCAATACCAAGTGCTACGCCATATTCTGTGATCGAAGTTCCGAGGATCGGAATATCAGCTGTTGCTGCAGTTGCTGCCTGAAGTGCCGGAGTTGCATTTGCAAGAATAAGATCAACACCATTTGCTGCAAAAGTATTTGTGATCGTTGC
>JAIKZC010000225.1 GCA_024682575.1 Lachnospiraceae bacterium
CTGTTTTTGATGCCCTTTTCATCGGCTTTGGCGAAGTCATCTTTTTTAGGATATTTCGTGTACCAGGCGCGGTTCATATCAACCGTTGCGGCACCGTCCATATCATGAGTTATCGAGTCGCCGATAAATATAGCTTCATCAGCATTGATATCAAGCCTTTTAAGGACATATTCGAAAAATTCCTTTGTGGGCTTTTCCGCCATTGCCTCCTCACTGGAGATGAGGCAATCCACATATTTATCAAAACCAAGCTTTTCAATCTTTAAATGCTGCACATAAGATGTCATATTTGTTCCAACAGCTATTTTAAGACCTTTTTTCTTTATAACTGCCATGAGTTCTTCCATTCCGTCCTCCGGAACCATCGCATCGATAAGGCCCTTCCAGTAAGCCTCTGCAAGCCTCGTTGCGTGCGGGATTTCCTTAATCCCTCTTTTTTTTAGGAAGATCTGTGCCCTGATAAGCCTGTTATGAACAGCAGGACAAAAATCTGTCATCGCTGCTATCTGTTCATTATAAGCCTCTTTCCAGCCGGATAAAGCTTCATCATGAGCAATCCCAAGTTCCTTTTCACAATATGCCGCAAAAGCTTCCGCTCCTGCCTTTGTACCTTTATCAAAATTGTAAAGTGTATTGTCCAGATCAAATATTACTGCTTTTATCATTTATTATTTTTCACCACTTCCGTAATTCCGCTTACCAATCCTGCCGCTCCCTGTATGTCCGAAGGAATGATTATCTTGGTAGCCTGTCCGTCTGCTGCCTTGGCAAATGCCTCAAGGCTCTTAAGCCTTATTACTGCCTCGTCGGCCTCAGCAGCCTTAAGCATTTTAATACCGTTTGCTGTTGCTTCCTGTACCTTAAGGATAGCTTCTGCACGGCCTTCAGCCTCTTTTATCTCTTTTTCCTTCTCAGCTTCGGCTGCAAGAATTGTAGCCTGCTTTTTAGCCTCAGCTTCGAGGACTGCTGATTCTTTGTGTCCTTCTGCCTCAAGGATCATTGACTGTTTATGTCCCTCAGCCGTGAGGATCTGTGCTCTCTTTTCTCTCTCTGCCTTCATCTGCTTCTCCATTGATTCACGGATGGCTGCCGGAGGCATGATATTTTTAAGCTCTACTCTAGTAACCTTTATTCCCCAGGGATCTGTTGCGAGATCGATCGTCTGCAGCATTCTCGAGTTAATGGTCTCTCTGCTTGTCAGCGTCTCATCAAGAGTCATATCACCAATGATATTTCTGAGTGTCGTAGCCGTGAGATTTTCCATGGCCATTAAAGGATTCTCAACGCCATAGGAATAAAGTCTCGGATCCACTACCATATAGTAAACGACCGAGTCGATCTGCATGGTTACGTTATCTTTTGTTATAACAGGCTGAGGCGGGAAATCAGCAACTCTTTCCTTCAAAAGCACTTTTCTTGCCACTCTGTCAACAACCGGGATCATAAAATGAAGTCCGGCATTCCAGGTCTGACTGTATCTTCCAAATCTCTCTATCACGTAAGCACTTCCCTGGGGTACCACACGCATTCCCAAACAAGCCAGAGCAATTACAAAAATCAGAAAAAATAAAATAATAACCATCTCATTCACCTCTTCTTTTTCATAATCAATAATATTCTAAGGTCCGCTTCGTGCCCTGTATTAAATAAAGCCAGAGTCGTTTCCAACCCTGGCTTTAGTGTAACATTATATATGGCTTTCTTCAAGAAAACGATTTATGCCTTGCTTACCATATCGAGGATCGCCTGCTTTGGAACAACTCCCACCGACTGGTTAACGAGCTTTCCGTCCTTGAAGATAAGGAGTGTGGGAATACTCATTATATTGTATTTACCGGCAAGGTCGCCCTCTTCATCAACGTTTACTTTGCCGACTTTAATGCTGCTGTTTTCATCAGCTATCTCATCTACGATAGGTGAAAGCATTTTGCAGGGGCCGCACCATGATGCCCAGAAATCTACAAGAACAGTCTTGTCAGACTTTAATACTTCTTCTTCAAAATTTGCCTCTGTGATAACAACTGCTGCCATGTTAATGTCCTCCTTTTAACCTGATTCTTTACCTTATTATATCTTTAACTATAATTATCTTCCTGATCTTGATATGAAATCAACTGCCGAAAGCGCGGCTACATTTCCCTGTCCTGCTGCCTTTATATACTGGTAGGGGGTACCCGCAATGTCTCCTGCGACAAAGCATCCATCAATATTTGTTTCCATCTTTAGATTGGTCTTTACATGGCTTCCATCCATTTCAAGACCGGAAAGGAGCTGTGTGGGAGCTATTGAATCTCTTAAGATAAATACACCGTCAGTCTTTATCTCTCCGTCCTCGGTAACAAGAGTATCCACCTTCATTCCGCCTTGTACAGAAACGGGCTTGCTTCTGATAACCTCAACCTTGTCCGAAAGATTTACTTCATCCTTATATATAGGAATGTAATAGGTCTTTGCAGCGTACTCTGTCATGAATTCTGCCTCAGCCTCTTCCTTCTTGGAATATCCGACAACCACTGCTGTCTTTCCCTTATAAAGGGCTGCATCACAGGTTGCGCAGTAGCTGACTCCGCGTCCGAGGAAATCCGTCTCACCCGGAAGTGTTTTAGCCGGTACTACTCCTGTTGCAAGGATCACCGTCTTGGCTTCATAGAGATCATTGTCTGCCTGGATCGAGAAATAATCTCCAGCTGCAAATATAAGTGTTACCTTTTTATCTGTAATTTCAAGTCCTCTGTCTTTTAAGTGCTCTTCGAAATGTTCTGCAAGCTTTGCTCCGCTTATCGCCGGAAATCCGAGATAATTGTTGATCTGCTCGGCCTTTGCAAGCTTCATGCTTAAGTTCTTTGATCCAAAAATGAGAACACTCTTATTTCTATTCTTTGCTGTCAATGCAGCTTCCAGACCTGCAGGGCCTGTTCCGATGATTGCTATATCTACTCTTTCTATTTTGAACACCGCCTTTCTCGTTTTCAGGTGCCTTTAACTTTTTTGTCTGACCATATTATATTTTATCCGATATATATTGTCAATGACTTTATATTTATTTAATATTTTGAACCCGATAGAAAAAGCCGGAATGTCTTCTAATCCCCTTTATATCTGCATTTTCCTCAGGTTCTTGCTATAATGTTTCGAATAAAGAACAAAAGAATTCTCAATTAGCTATTGAATTATTTAAAATGAAATTGTATACTGTCGCTTGTATGCAAAATAAATTTTATAAGGAACGCCCGTTTCATCAGAGCCTTATAATACATCGTCTTCAGATGTTATTCTGAAGCGGAAAGGATAGCGTGATCGCTTATGAGACGGAGAACAACACTTTTGGGACTTGCACTTGCATCAGCAATGAGCATCGCATTGGTAGGTTTTAATTGCCCTACATGCGCAGCAGAGCTCAA
>JAIKZC010000233.1 GCA_024682575.1 Lachnospiraceae bacterium
GCAACATTTTCATATACATTTCTGTCTTTTAAGAGACGGAAATCCTGAAACACTGTTCCGATACCTCTTCTGTACTTCGGAATCTGACCATGTCTCAATTTTGTAACTTCAGTATTATTGACAAAAATTCTGCCGCTTGTCGGATAAAGTTCCCTTAGCAAAAGCTTTATCAGCGTAGACTTTCCGGAACCACTGTCTCCAACAATAAAAACAAACTCGCCTTTTTCTATATGCAAACTCACATTACTAAGAGCCGGAGCTCCCTTTGAATATGACTTGCACACATCCTCCAGTATGATCATGATGATTTTCCATTCCTCGCATCAAAGCAGAGTGTATCCCTTTAATAAATTCTCTGCATTTTTTTGCAAAACTAACCGATCTTATAAAAACCGGCAACTCCTCTCCTCTGTACAGGTTTTTCTCAAAGAGTCTGATTTCCTGTACTATCAGAACGATCATTTTTCCCTATTCAGGAATCGTATCAGAAATCATAGTTTTCCATATACTTCATATATCTGGCAACCATGAGCGCTATCTTAAAGGTGATCGCATCCTCAAAGACTCTTAAGTCAAGACCTGTAAGCTTCTGAAGCTTATCAAGTCTGTATACGAGCGTATTTCTATGTATGAAGAGCTGTCTCGACGTTTCAGAAACGTTAAGAGAGTTCTCAAAGAATTTATCGATCGTAGCAAGTGTTTCTTCATCAAACTGATCGGGAGATTTTCCTCCAAAAATTTCCTTTATAAACATCTTGCAAAGTGGTATGGGCAGCTGATATATAAGTCTGCCTATTCCAAGCTGACTGTATGCAATGACGCTTCTTTCTCCGAAGAATATCTTACCAACATCAAGTGCCATTGTAGCTTCTTTATAGGAACGGCTCACATCTTTTATCTCATCTACGATGGTTCCGTATGCTACCCTGACTGTAACTGAGCTGTCATCATGAAATGCTTCTATGATCTCCTCAGCCACCGCATTTATCTCCTGAAGTTCATTGCCCTCGGTAAGTTCTTTTACGATTATAACATTTTTCTCATCTACAGCCGTTACAAAATCCGCTACTCTAGACGAAAAGATATTTCTGATCTTTTCAAGAGTCGTTGTGTTGCTCTCTGAATTTGTCTCAGCTATAAGAACAACTCTTCTCACATCAGTTTCGATATGGAGTTTTTTTGCTCGATTAAATATATCAACAAGAAGCAGGTTATCAAGAAGCAGATTCTTGATAAAATTATCCTTATCAAATCTCTCTTTATAAGCCACAAGAAGATTGGATAATTGGAACGCAGCGATCTTGCCTACCATATAGGCATCATCACTTCCTCCCTTTGCTATAAGGATATACTCCAACTGTCCGTCATCATCGTAAACCTTGAAAAACTGATATTCCTGTATTTCCTGGCTGTCCGCCGGTGATGAAACAAATGCCATAACTGAATGTTCATCTGCATCAATTTTATCAAAGGTCGTGGCAAGAGTTTTTCCTTCCGTATCTGCTATGCACATATCAATACGTGTGATATTTTTCATACCATCTATCGTATTCTGAAGTATTTGATTGGAAATCATTCTTTATGCTCCTTCTCCATGTTTTCTCGCCCTGTATAAATATAAAACAATATGCATGCTGACGCAAATATTTTTTTTGGCGTCGCATACTCCCACTAAACATTTTAATACAAAACAGCAAAATAATAAAGATATTTCAAACTATTTTTATGCAAAATTACAATTTTAATTCTAAATTTATTACAAAAAGCAAATATAAGAGATTCATTTATTATTTTTTAACTGATCTATTTCTGCTGATCTTTCATAGTTTGCCACAGCAGAATGAAAAAACTTTCTTATAAAGAATCCACCCAGACCACCTTTTTTTATCCTTCCATCCTCTGTGGTCTTAAGTGACTGGTCTCTTAAGATCATGACAAACTTGACGTTCATCCTTGATCTGTTCTCTATTACAAATTTTTCTGCTGATGGTGATGAGAGATTGAGCAGGACAACTTCCGGCAGCGTACTATTGATATCATTAACGATAGCATCATCGCCTCCAACCTTTTCTTCAGTTATATATTCTCCCTCTATCTCAAGATCAGTTGAGAACCTCTCGATTCCTTCTTTAAGAACTGCCATTTTATCTGCATTTTCAGATACAAGATATATTTTTCTCTTTTCTTTTTCAAATTTTCTGAAAAGAGCCTTAAGGAAGAGATTCGACAATATTTCACGCTCACGATAATAACTCTCCACTCCACCGGCTACAAGAATATCCGCTGTTGTCATAAGAGTCATATCCATATTTTCTATCTCTTTTTTAAGTTCTTCAGATCCGGCCGCATTCAGCAGCAGATCATGTGTAACGAAATCGATCGTATTACACTTATCATTATTCAGGTATGTATTTATACGCCTCATAGACTCTCGTACAGAGTAGTCCTTAAGCCGTATCCCCATCACAGATAACCTCTTCATATAACCCTCTTCATCAGCTAACAAATAAATTTTGCAGCAAATCTCCAAAAATATTGCTTAAAAAAAGCATTTTTTGATAATTGTATTTAAAAGTATACCATAGCATGCCTTAATCTTTCAACCTCTGTTAAAGATCCTCAGCATTATGATATAATAAGGAAAATTTATCGAAAGTGACTATTTTATCATGCAGGAATCAAAAATTATCAATAAAGAAAATCTTATACTTTTCTTTTCCGCACTCCTTGGATCGTTAATCTATATTTCCCTTATTTTTAACAATAATCTGTGGGTCGATGAGGCCTTTACTGCAAGCCTCATCCGTGGAAATCTTTCAGAAGTATGGGCTGCAACTGCTGCCGATACTCTGCCACCTTTTTACAACTTTTTCACCAAATTCATAACTATGATGATCGGATACTCTGCTCCGGCAATGAAGTTCTCATCCGCACTCGCTGCTGTATCCGTTCTTTTTTATGGATCCTTCAATATCAAAAAAATATTTTCATTCAGGGAATCTCTTATCTTTACGGCATTCTTTTTAACCATGCCTTACTTTTACTATTATGCCGTCGAAATAAGACCTTACAGCTGGGGATTATTCTTCAGCTTTGCTTCAGCGCTTGCCTTCAGTGAGATAATAAAGTTCAGAAATTTATCTGCATTTATTAAATTTGCTGTTTTTTCTGCTCTTTCAGGCTATGCCCACCATTTTGCACTTGTAGCTACAGCGGTATTCTGGTTCTTTCTTTTTCTCTACTTGCTAATCAGAAGATCAAAAGAGATAAAATGCTTTTTCCTGTCAGCTGCAGTCTTTATAATACTTTATCTGCCCTGCCTAATTCTTGCTGTATATCAGATAAAAAATGCCAGCAGCTACTTTTCAATGTCTCCGCTGAATTTTAAATCCTTCCTGAGTGATATACGTTTTCCCTTCGTCACACATTATACACCTTTATCACTCTTATTAATGATTATTTTTCTTTTTGTTTTCATTAATGCATTTATAGGATTTATAAGAAAAGACTTTCAGCTTTACTGCCCACTTGTTTTTTCTATCACCCCTTTCTGCGTATTGCTTTTCGGGTACGCTGTTTCATTTGCAGCAGGCAGCAGTTTCTTTACTTCCCGTTATCTGGTTCCATCACTTGCTGTTTTCTGGTTAGGTGTATCATTATCAGCAGATTACACTTTTAAAAATCTGAGTGGGATTTATAAAAAAGTCTTTGTCATATTCACAGCAGTCACAATCCTTGTCAGCGGTATCATAAATTATCGAAGTCAGTTTATCAGCGAGTATGATAATTCTGTAAATGATATGACAGCCTGGTTTGATGAAAATCTTTCTCCGGATGACGGCTATATAATTTACGAAACAGCTTATCAGATAGAACTCTGTATGAGATATTATTATCCCGATCTGAAAAAATATGACCGCAGCAATTTTGAGGAAATAAAAGGAAATATCTGGTATTTTGAAGTAGATGGGTTCGAATATGAGCTTGATAAATTCAAAGAGATGGGTTATAATATTGTATACATAAAAACTATGTCTTTTGATCGCTATAGTTTCAAATTATATCAGCTTCAAAAGAATAAATCATCCATTTGAAAAAAGCCTGGTCACACGGATGTGACTTTTGCTATTATTACCAAGGAGGTGCACAATATGGATATCGCGTCACTTTCAACTTCTCTTTCAAGTATGCAGACACAAAATGCCGTTTCTACAGCAGTTTTCAGCATGGCTCTTGATGACTTTCAATCTCAGGGAACTGCTTTGACTGATATGATGGCTGAATCAGCTTCAATGGAGCGAAGTGTAAATCCTTCCGTTGGCGGCAATATTGATATGAGAGTATGAAAAAATCCGGAGACTACAAATCTCCGGATTTTATTTTTTTAATAATTCTAATACCAATGTCATTATTACAACGGCAGATGCAAGAGTCATACCTGCCAAAGCCGGAATTGAAAAAACCTTTCCTGCTCGAGCTTCCACATAGTTTCCATCAGCCATTACGCGATGACGTCTGACAGGCCTTAATATACGCACAAGTCTCTCTCTTCCGCCATTTTCAAGACTGGCAATGAGAAATAACAGCAATACCGCAATTGTTGTGGTAAAAACCGCTGCCACAGAGTATATCTGAAGTGCTGCTAGTGCCTCTGTTTTGCTAAGCTGTGCAGAAGACGCTTCAATATTTTCTGTAATATAAATAGAAACTGTAGACGTTCCATTTATGATCGCATGCGCAAAAAATCCCGGCAGTACACTCCCAGTCACTTCAGACAGAACCCCAAAGGCAATTCCAATAACAAACGCGTACAAGAACTGGTTTAAATTCAAGTGCATCAAGCCAAACATTAAAGCCTGAACCAGAATCGCTGTACGAATATTTCCATTGCTTTTAAGGCCCGCATATTCTGCCCCTCTAAAGGTTATCTCCTCTGTAAAAGGACCGAATAAGGACATTATAAAAAACGTCACAGCAAATGGCAGTGACCTTATTGTTTGCGATGCGCTCACCACTACATTATCTGTAAATATCAGTGTGAATGCATTGCAGGCGCCTATTATCGGATAGAGCATAAACGTAAAGGGAATAACGAGTATCAGAGTTGGTATTCTTACCCTTTTTATTCTGAATGTATCACGTATATCTACTTTAAAAAATGCGGTAAGCAACAATAAAGGGATTAATATAAGAACCTCTCCAAATGACAAAGCCATCTCTACCGGAAGCTGAGCCCACGGAAAGAAAATTTCCATTATCATAAGAAGAAGATTGCCTAAAATAAGGCTTAAAATAATGAAAAGATACAAAATTCCCGATCTTAACGGGTTCATCCTATCTCCTTTCATTTAACACTATTAGAATCAATAATTGATATGTTTTGATGACTTTATTACAGGAATCCGCATTTACTGCGGGTTCCTGCATTAAAATCATCAACTATCTTTTTCCAATCTTACTGATTCATCATAAAGTTAACAAGCTTGTCGATATCATCAGGCTCATAAGCAACGATCTCAAGTTCCTTGATCACGCCATCTGAAAAGATATTAGCCATTGATACATACTGTGAAAGCTTTGACTTAAGGTTAAGTCTGTCTCCCTCGCCAGTAACAAGCTCTACTTTACCCTTGCAGTTATCAACAACCTTAAAAAACTTATCGATATCTGTGATGTTCTGTACTTTCATTTAAAAGTCCTCCTTATTAATATTATTTTGCTGTCTTTATCGCAATAGCTTCCACTTCAAGCTTTACGTTCTTAGGTAATTTGCTTACTTCAACGCAGCTCCTTGCAGGAAGGATGCCTGTGAAATAATTTGCATATACTTCGTTGATTCTCTTAAAATCATCCATGTTCTTGATGAACACTGTGGTTTTAATCACATTTTCCATTGAGCTTCCTGCATCTTTGAGAAGATTGCTCATATTTGTAAATACCTGGTTCGCCTGTGCCTCAACAGATGCTCCAACGATCTCACCGGTCTCCGGAACTATCGGTATGATCCCTGAAGTAAAAATGGTATCTCCGATCTCGATAGCCTGTGAATAAGGTCCGATTGCTGCCGGTGCGTTAGGTGTACTGATTGCCTTCAATTTCTTGTCCTCCTGAATAAAGCTTTCTTTTTCTTATTTTTTATTCCTTTTCCTTCATATCAATCCCTGCAGAACCTATAGTTATCAACCCTTCTTTCAGAAGGTGTCCTACAGCTCGTTTGAATGCATTTTTACTCATTGAACATTCATCTTTTATAAGTTCAGGTGATGCCTTATCTGTAAAATCAAGATGTCCATGATTCTCTCTCATAAGCTCAAGTAAAGCCTCTGCATCTTCATTCATCTGAAGATAAGCCTTTTTCCTGATTGAAAGATCAAGCTTTCCATCTTCCTTAACACCTGTAACTCTTACCTTAACAATATCTCCGCACTTTGCTTCTCCTGCAAATTCACGTGCAGGGATAAGTCCGGAATATTTTCTGTCTACAGCCACGAAGGCACCGAAATTACGGCTTATTTCATAAACAAGTCCCTCAACCTCGTCATTTACCTTATAGGGCGAATCCTTGTCGAGATATTCATAAACCTTCATGCTGGCTGCAAGCCTCTTACTTTTATCAATGTACATAGTAACAAGGACTTCATCGCCCTCTTTAACCTCATAAGTCTGTTCGTGGTACGGAAGAAGCAGATCTCTCTCGAGTCCCATATTAAGGAATGCTCCTACCTTATTTACCTGACATACCTTGAGCACTGCCGTCTCTCCAACAGTTATAAGCGGAGTATTTACAGTTGCTATAAGTCTGTCTTTCGAATCTCTGTAAACAAATACCTCGAGACCGTCTCCAACTTCTGCATCCTCCGGAAGCTGTTTACCCGGAAGAAGAACTACTTCTTCATCTCCCTTATGCGCTGAAAGATAAGCTCCGAATTCTACTTTTCTTTCTATACCAAGTGTCTGAATTTCTCCAAGCTTTATCATAAAAAATTAATAACCTAAAGCCTTTCTTTTAACAAAACCAAATTAATATAAAAAAAGAGCGGAGAAACTAATTCACCGCTCTTTATAGCTGGGCTAGAAGGATTCGAACCTTCGAAGTGACGGAGTCAGAGTCCGTTGCCTTACCGCTTGGCGATAGCCCAATGACTTGCAACAAAAGATATTATACGCACATTCTTTATAAAATGCAAGTACTTTTTTAAATTTTTTTCGATGAATTTTTTTATTATTGATTTTTTTATCTTAAATCCGCCTATAGAGCGGATTTGAAGGCAATCATATTTCTAAATAATTACAAGAAAGCATGTTGCTTGCAACATGCTCGCGCCGAGCGCGGTTGCTGAAGGCAACATATTCCTATCGCGCGAGTGCGCATCCATAGCGGAGCGCTTTTTATGATATAGGAATTTCGGAGAAATTTCCTATATCATAAAA
>JAIKZC010000276.1 GCA_024682575.1 Lachnospiraceae bacterium
GTTGCAACATCGAGGATGCTTTCTCCTGAGGAGATCATATCGTCAACGACGATAACATCTTTTCCTGCTACATTGCTTCCGAGGAATTCGTGAGCAACAATAGGATTCTTTCCGTCTACAACTGTTGTATAATCGCGACGTTTGTAGAACATTCCCATATCAAGACCGAGAACGTTTGCAAGATAAATTGCGCGGTTCATTCCGACTTCATCCGGGCTGATGACCATCATGTGTTCTGCATCGATCTGAAGATCTTTAACATTGTAAAGAAGTCCTTTCATGAACTGGTATGCAGGCTGGATGGAATCAAAACCATTGAGCGGGATCGCATTCTGCACACGTGCATCATGTGCATCAAATGTAAGAATATTGTCAACGCCCATTCCTACGAGCTCCTGAAGTGCAAGTGCACAGTCAAGTGACTCTCTTGAGCTCTTGCGGTGCTGACGTCCTTCGTAAAGGAAAGGCATTATAACACTGATACGTCTTGCCTTACCGCCGAGGGCTGCGATGATCCTCTTAAGATCCTGATAGTGATCATCGGGAGACATGTGATTCTCCTTGCCGCAAACTTTATATGTTTTGGAATAATTGCAAACATCAACGAGAAGGAAGAGATCCATTCCACGTATGGATTCAAGAACTGTACCTTTTGCCTCGCCTGTGCCAAATCTGGAAATTTTAGTATTGATAAGATATGAATCTCTCTGATATCCGGCGAAAGCTAATGTGTTCTTATGCTCGTTCTCTCGCTCTGTACGCCAGTCAACAAGAAATTTGTCGACTCTTTTTCCAAGATCCTCGCAGCTGGATAATGCTATAACACCGAGCTTGCCTACGGGTATGCTCTCGAGTTTACGTTTTCCTTCGTGTAATGCCATCTTAAAAATTCCTGCCTTTCACAGTAAAGATAATAAAAACTTTAAGCTACGCCCCTGGAAAATACTCCTCTTAAAATCAAAATCCTTCAAATTTTGTCTCTTAACCTGATATCAGAACTTTCAAACATGTAAAGATCATAGCCGCTCAGTATTCTTGAACTTGAGCGCTCCGAATAGGTCGTCTGAAGACTTCCTATGGAGAGGTTGCTGGATATAAGCGTTGAATGTCTGCGGATATCTCTTTCGTTCAAAATATAGAAAAGCTGTGTATTGACAAATGAACTGTGAGTTTCGGTTCCGAGATCGTCTATGATCAGCAGATCCGAATCAAAAATGCTTTCATATATTTCTGCCTTTGTCCTGTCGCCTTTGTCTTTATTGAAAATATAATTTCCAATAAGTTCAAATAGCTGGAAAGCTGTGAAATAAAGGACTGAAAATCCTCTGTTCATCAATTCTCCGGCGATGCAGCTGGACATGTATGTTTTTCCACTACCAACGCTACCTAAGAATAACATATTGTGATACGAATTTGCAAATGTTTCGATGAATTTTATGGCTGCATTGTATACAGCGTGCATCGATTCGCGTTTATCCGGTGAATAAACATTAAAATCGAAATTGTCAAAATTGTCATGCTCGAGACGTCCCATTATGTTTGACTGGGCATAAAGGGTGTTGATGAGCCGCTGGGTAAGACAGTGGCAGCGCTTTCCGTTGATATAGCCGGTATCCTCGCAGTCTTTACAGGTGTAGCGGACTGCGGCATAGTTCTCGTCATATCCGTTTTCACGGATGAGGGCAGCTTTTTTTCTGGAAAGGCTCTCGATATCTGCGCTCAGATAGTCAAAAGCACTGTCGGAACCGTTTATGTAATTTCTCGCCGCGTTAAGGGATATATCCGCAATTTTGTCATCGATTTCCTTAAGAGCAGGGATGTGCGCATATAATTCAGCCTTGCGTGCGCGCGCTGCCTCGATATTTTTTGAACGTCTGCGCTCATAGTCATCAAGGATCTGTTTGAACTGGTTTTCACTGACAGCCATTTAGTTCTTCCTCAGTTTCTGCTCAAGTGAGCCATAGTCATAGGTACGTTCAGCAAAATTGTGGAACTTATCGGGCTGGATGTTCTGCTGTGGAACACCGGCTCTTTTATTTCTTTCGATACTGTGTTCTGCATCAAGTTTCTGAATATCCGGAAGTCCCTTAACACTTCTGCGCTTCCATTCAGAAAGGATCTTGTCGGCATATTTGAAGCTCGGGCGTGAGATATTCTGCATGGTGCGGTTTACTGCTTCTATGATGATCTCCATGTTGAAGCCAAAATCTGTACGCCAGCGACGGATATAGTCGATCTCGTTCTTTACCGGGTTGCGGCCGTTGAGACCGAAAGCCTTGAGAACAGCATAATACTCTTTGTTGGCGCTGCCTGTGATAGCTCTTGCCGAGGTCAGATCACGGATGCCTTCCTCATGCCAGTTGATGGCGGTCTTCTCAATATAATGCATATTGAGGTGACCTGAGTTGATGCAGTAGTCCACAAGGTAGCCGATCAGGTCTACCGGGAACTGAAGATTATCATATATGTATAAAAGTGAATTTATATCTGAATTAGTCAGGGGACGCTTGAAATAACGCTCTGCCATGAAGGTGAGTTCGCTGACATCTTCACGGTTCTTAAATTCCTCTATCTTTGCTCTCGGATAAAAATGTCGTGTAACTTCCTGGTCGCTGCTTTCGCTTTCTGCTGCAGGAGCCGGGTTTTCCTGAACTGACGGGGCTTCTTCCTTGGCAGTCTCTTTAACATTATAGAGTTTTGCAGGCTGGGAAACGGGGTTTTCCGGAGAGGAATTAAGGCAAATGCCTCTTATTGTATGATTTTCATCATAATCCAGGTCCAGAAGAGTTGTCTTTCCCCAGTATTCAAGCGAACGGACGATATCACGCTCTGTGAAATTGAAAAGATCAGCCATGTCTGCGACTGAGACAGGTCTTGTGCCAACAGCGTTGCGAAGAAGATAAAGATATACTTTGATCTGAGCTTCGTTTGCATCTTTTAAATAAAAATCGATGAAACTGTTTGATACTGCGGTTGTTGAGCTGTTGCTTTTCTCATAGAGTGTAATCTTATTCACGTCAGTTATTTCTCCTATATTAGTAAATCAAAAATCTGTTTGAACGGTTCCAATTATAGCATAAGCTTTCCACAAATTACAATGTCAAAAAGCCTGTAAAACCGCGTAGAATGGGCGTTTAAAGGTTTTTGTGGATAATGTGGATAATGTGGATATCTATCGCAAAGTCAGATTTTTGAGGACTAAAAAATCCACACCCTGATGTGAAAAGTTTTTCACATCAAAATGTGGATAATGTGGATAAGTTAACAGCTCAGCAGGTCTTCCCCAATTTTATAGACATCTCCGGCACCCATAGTTATCAACAAGTCACCGTTGATACAATTTTGCTGTAAAAATTTTTCGATTTCTAAAAATGAGTCGAAATGATAAGCATCACCGCCGCGTTTTCTGATCTCTGCAGCCAGCATTTTAGAGCTTATTCCGAGATTGTCGGTCTCTCTTGCAGCATAGATGTCAGCTATGATAAGTTTGTCAGCGGTTGCAAGTACATCGGCAAATTCATTGAAGAGTGCCTTTGTACGTGAATAGGTATGCGGCTGGAATACGATCCAGATCGTGCGGTGAGGACAGTGCTTAGCAGCATCGATCGTTGCAGCGATCTCAGTCGGATGATGAGCGTAATCATCGATCACGGTCACTCCGTGGAACTCTCCCTTTTTCTGGAAACGACGGTCTGTTCCGTGATAATTCTTGAGGAGAGGTGCGATCTCATCATATGAAAGTCCTAAAAGACTGCAGGAGATATAAGCTGCCATTGAATTATATATATTGTGTTTGCCGGGAACAGAAAGCTCGATGGTTCCGATGACCTCGCTGCCCTTGTTAAGGGTATAGGAAGCATGTGCAAAACCATCAAAACGTATATCTGTCGGATAATATTCTGAAGTTTCCTTGTGGCCGTAGGTTATTACCTTGCATTTAAGGTCTGAACTGAATTCGCCCACCTTGTCAATATCGCCGTTGATAACGAGATATCCGTCTTCCGGTACTGAAGAGGCGAATTTATGGAAGGATGAACGGATATCGTCTAAATCCTTGAAAAAGTCGAGGTGATCTGCGTCGATATTAAGGATAACCGCTATCTTCTGGTAAAACGAAAGGAAGCTGTTGGTGTATTCGCAGGCTTCTGTTACGAAGAATTTGTCACCGCCGACACGGAAATTTCCGCCGATCGAAGGGAGCATGCCTCCGACTGAAATAGTAGGATTTTTTTCGCTTCCGAGAAGAACTTCGGAGATCATAGATGTTGTTGTAGTCTTTCCGTGTGTTCCTGCAACGGAAACGGGAAGCTCGTAATTCTGCATTACTGCACCTAAGAAATCTGCGCGGCTTACTGTTGGAATGCCGGAATTTCTTGCTGCTATAAGCTCCGGATTGTCATCGTGAATTGCAGCGGTATATACAACAAGTCCTGTGCCTTC
>JAIKZC010000287.1 GCA_024682575.1 Lachnospiraceae bacterium
CATTGATCATCTGTGCAAGCTCTCCCCATGTCATACCGTAAACTACAGGGATCGGAAGAGCTCCGACTCCGGATTTATATTCTTCCTGCAGTATAGGCCCGTCAACATAGAAACCATTTGGATTCGGTCTGTCAAGCAATATGACTTCCTTGCCCTCTGCAGCACAGGCATCGATCAGATAATACATCGAAATATAATAGGTATAAAAACGAAGCCCAACATCCTGCATATCTATAACAAGAGTATCAAATTTTGCCATATCCTCATCTGCAGGGGCACGCTTTTTATCGCTGCCATAGAGGGAAAGTATAGGTACTCCTGTCTTTTCATCCACTGAATTATCTACTTCGGCACCGGCATCCTCATTTCCTCTGAAACCATGCTCCGGACTGAAAATTGCCGTTACATTTACCCCTTTTTCTATCAGCGCATCCAGAATATGTGTGCCATAGCTGATCTCATTTCCATCCTTGTCGTATCCGAAATGTATCAGACTTGCGTCCTGTCCTTCTTCCAATTCTCCGATCCCGGAAGTCTCGTCCCCGACTATTCCCGTATGATTAGAAAACAGCGCAACCTTCTTGCCTTCTAGCAAAGGAATATATTCATCAAACTGTTCATCGCCCAGAATTACTTCTTCGCTCTCCGCAGATTCCGCTGTCTCTGATGTAGCTTCAGTTTCTGCTGAAGTCTCGGATGCTTCGTTATTTTCACTTTCCTCTTCACTTCCACTCCCTAAAGTTTCAGAAGCTGCTTCACTTTCCATATTTACCGCTGTTTCTGTCTCCGGTGCGGGCACTATCTCTTTCGTATCCGCCTGTCCGGGCGAAGCACATCCGGTCAGCATGATCATCACTGCCATGAGCAATGATACTGTTTTTTTATAAGATTTTCTATACATTCCTCTCCCCCTCATAGCATATTATCTGCTCTAAAATCATAAAAAATTTTCGCAATTTCTATATCGTCAAAAAAATAATTTTTTTTAGCTTATCCCGGCATATTTTTGATATTCATTCGTATATTAATATAGAAATTCGGAGTTTTTTGCATTTACTGCAACTTAAAATTAACAATTCACCAAAGGAGACTATCTTATGCCTAATACAAAACTTCAAACCGCAATAGACGAATTAAACGCAGTTAAATCCTTCAAGGGTTCAGCAAAAGAGAACAAGCTCGTAAATGAAGTTGACTCAGCTCTTAAGACTCTGTCTGCTCTGACAACGCCATACTATACGGGCAACAAAATAGTCAGCAGAGATGATCTGGAAAAAATATCCAAGGCTTATTCTGAGCTTTTTGATGCCTGCGCATATGTTATTACACTTGAAGGCGAGCTTAATAATTCAGGCTTTGGAAGAGCTTCTATTGAGGCAATAAAAACGATCCGAAATATCGCTATGGCTGATATGAGATCCATACAGGAAAATATGATGATAGACGATAAAAATAAGACTCTTCTGTCTATCATCTCCGATGGACGTTCCAATTCCGCTGAAATAGCAGAAGAGGATAATGTCAGAGTGCAATCCGTAGGAGGAAATTTAAGCAGCAGAATTCCTTTGCGTTTAACAACCCCGGACGGAAAAACAGAAGAGGTTTTCTTTACTCCTGATACTAAAGTAGAAACATTCGAAACTGAAATGGCTAAATACCTTGCAGATACAAAAAATAAATATCCTGAGCAGGATTCTCCTTATACTTCTATAGTTAATTCTATAGTCAAGAAAGATTACACAGAAATATTTAAGTTTATATCAAATTCCAGTATCAGTGTTTCCGACTTAAAAAATAATGAAATAAGAAATGAATGTATTAATGACACAATGGCGCTTATGGATTACCTCAAGCGTTTTTTAAACATAGTCCCTAAGAATATCAAAACGCAGCTGCTTAATCCGGATCCCAAAAATAATGCTTTAAGGGAATTCTTTATAGACACAGTCCAAAAAGCCTCTTCCAGTGCAATAAACCATAGGATGAATATAGATATTGCCGGAATATCTACAGGCAGCTCTATAGCAAAGCGAAACACTGCTATGAGCACAGTTGCTGACTATCTCGGCCTTGGAAAATTAATTGCCGGATCAAGATCCTTTAAATTAGAAACTAACGGCAAAGTTATTGAGGGAGTCGTACAACAAAAGGCTGAAGGTTTGGATACGACTACAATTTGTAAAGGAGATGAAATCCTCGGTATAGCTGAAAATGAAGGCAACAAAGCGATTGACTCTCCGGAGTTAAAAAGGCAGCTTTCTGATCTGATGGTTATCGATTTTATATGTGGAAATTATGACCGTCATGGTCAAAATATGCTTTATAAGACTGAACGGGATGAAAATAATAGATTAAAAATTGTTGGTATTACCGGTATTGATAATGACCTTTCCTTTGGCAGCATGGTATCAGTCCCCGAATACAAGGATAACAAGTTTGTTTCACCTGAAAACATGAGAGTAATGCGCTCGACTACTGCAATAAAAATCCTGGGGCTGAGTCCGGAAAAGCTTGATCTTATGCTGGCCGATCTTAATCTTGGAAACGCCGAAAAAGATGCCTGTCACCAAAGACTCAAGCTGCTTCAGGATCAAATTACCAAGGATTTGGAATATCAAACTCAATATCCCGATGTAGGCATCCGGAATGGACACATTAGGATAATAAGTGATGCAGACTTCAGTAAATATTCTATAAGCGAACTGCAGAGAGGCTTTGATGAGAAAATAACACCTAACTATTTTGATACTGTTGTTAAATTACAAAACAGTATCAAGCATTCGGTAGAAAAAGGCAGATATGATCCCCCGGCAAACAAGACAAATATTAACTACCTTAATGTAAATGCCAGCAGGGGAACTGCAAATTTCTCACAGCAGGATCCTCCTGTCATCGATATTGAGGAAACCGGTAAACGTGTAAAAAATACAATTGATAATTTCAAAAAGATGTCTAGCAGCCTGTTTGGATTTAATTCCGGTAATAATCAATGGATGTCAGAAACTGTAAAAAAGCTGAACACAAGGTTCAAAGAAATGAAAAACAAAAATACCCCTCCTTCAATAACAGGAGAAGACGCTGCTGAGCTGGAAGCCTTATTCCGCCAGGTGAAAAAAGCCGGTGAAAACTACCTGAAAACACATCCAAAGAATCCCTGGACACCTTCCGGAAAAGATAGAAAAGCATTTGCCAGATATCTCTCAACACTGGACATAGCCCATGTTAAAGATGATATTATTATCGAAAGAGACAGAGATAGAGATAGAGATATAATCAGACAAGGAACGATGATAAGCGTTGACGATCTCAATAATAGAATAGATACTTCGTCAAAAAAAGAAGATAGCAAGAAAAAAATTACAAACAAAAGAAAAAATAAGTCAAACGAAATAAAACTCGATAAAAATAATGAAAAAAATATATTGAATACTCCTTAAGAATCTTTATTATCAATTTGACAAGAAATTATATGTTTTGAACTGTAAATTACAGTAACCCGCAGTAAATGCGGGTTACTGCGAGGAACGCTCTCGCTTTGGGCTCCGGCGCAGCAGGAGTCAGTAATTATTTATC
>JAIKZC010000338.1 GCA_024682575.1 Lachnospiraceae bacterium
CTGAGCCTCTTTCATTTTTTTATTTTTTTTTTCAGATTTTATCTCTTTTATTACAGACCATACCATTACGCCGATCGCAACGAAGAAGAATACGTCAAATATCGGTCTTGTAAAGAATGCTCCGAATGACTTATATGACATTACACCTCTTCTTAAATATGTTTCTGTCATGTTTCCAACAAGGAAGCAAAGAACAAAAGGTGTTGTCGGAAGACTGAACTTATGATAAAGATATCCGATCACTCCGAAAAGAATTATTGACTGAACATCGAAAATCCTGTTGTTGGTTGCATAAGCTCCTACTCCGCAGAGTACTAAGATAAGCGGAAGCAGAATGTGCTTCGGAACCTTAAGAACCTGAACAAATATCTTAATACAGTTCCATTCAACGATGAGCATGATCAGTGCGCAGATGATGCAGGCTGCAAAAATTCCATATACAACATCGCCGTTTTTAACAAAAAGCAGAGGGCCTGCAGAAAGTCCGTGTATCAGAAATCCTCCGAGCATCATTGCCGTAACACCGTCTCCCGGGATACCAAGTACTAAAAGCGGGATCAACGCGCCTCCGATCGTTGCATTGTTTGCCGATTCGGTTGCAACGATACCTTCCGGCTCACCCTGTCCAAAAGTTTCAGGATGCTTTGACATATTTTTTGCTGTTACATATGAAAGCATTCCTGATGTAGATCCTCCGATTCCCGGAAGGATACCGATTCCTGTTCCTATCAATGCCGAACGTAATGCATTCGGCAGCCATGATACGAAATCCCTAAAACTGAAACCAAAACCTTTAACCTTATTGATCGGCATCAGCTGGCCTTTTGTGGCATTCATTGTCTCTGCCGATTTAAGAATATCAGCAACTGCAAATATTCCAATAAGAGTTGTAAGTGTATTGAATCCACCCATCATCGAACTCTGTCCAAAGGTAAATCTTGCTGTTCCGTCTATTGGTGCCATGCCTACCATGGCAAATACCAGTCCAAACATTCCGGCTATAAGACCCTTCACCATCTTTCCGGAAGAAAGGATAGCAACCATTGTAAGTGCAAAGAAACATATTCCGAAGTTTTCTACCGGAGTGAACTTCAATGCCACATCTGCAAGTTTCGGCGCAAAAAACGAAAGTATGATGAATGAAAATTCTGATCCAAGGAAGGAAAATACTATAGCTATTCCAAGAGCTTTCATCGCATCACCGCGTTTTGCCATCGGATGACCGTCAAAACAGGTTGATATTGATGATGCTGTTCCCGGCATGTTCAAAAGTATTGCCGAGATACATCCACCTGAGATTCCTCCGATATAAACTGCAACAAGTGTATTCATTCCAAGTGTTGATGACATACTGAATGTCAGCGGCAGCATAAGCGCTACTGCCATCGATGCCGAAAGACCCGGTATCGATCCGAAAATAATTCCGATTATCACTCCGGCGAACATCAGCAGTAATGACTGTGGCTGACAAACTCCGGCGAGTGCCGATCCTAATTGTGTAAATGCTCCCATTTCCGCTGCCCCCTTATATGCTTATAGTAAATATTCCAGCCGGAAGAACTATTACAAATCCGTATCTGAAAAGGAAAAATACTGCCAGTGTAAATATCAGGCTTATTATCGAATACTTTATAATATCTTTTTTACTGCGGTTCTCATCAGGCGCAAGGACTGTTATCTGCAGTATAAGATAAACAAAAGTCGTTATAATGAAGCCTACCGGCTGAAGTAAATATACATAAAAGAGACAAAGGATAAGACTCATTATCATCCTTTTATAATCACTCTCATCTTTGTAATCCTTAAGACTTTCAACATTGCTGTTAAAAGACCTGATGCTCTGGATAAGCAGGATAACCGATAATATCAGCATTATCACTCCTACCACTGTCGGCATAAAATCCGGTCCGATATCCATTACCTTTGATTTCGGAAGCAGCTGTGCCATAAGGATCATTACAATTGAGAATACCGAAAAGAAAATCCCGGTCACAATGTCTCCGTATTTCTTAAAAAACATCTTATACCCTCCTATTCAGTTCCATTAACTTCATCTTACAAGTGCAGGTTTTTTGCAGTCATATTTCCAATCCCTGATAAGATACTGCATTGCCCTCGCATCATTGCGATCATGACTGTCAAGCTTCATATATAATCTGTTTGCTTCCTCAAGTCTCTTCATATTGAGCTTTACTCCAAGTCCGCTGCCCTCCGGAAGTTCCAGATATCCGTTTCTTATCTGAGGTGCATTTTCCAGAAGGTTTTGCCCATCCTGCCATATCCAGTGTGTATCAAGTGCTGTAGGCTTTCCGGGTGCTGCTGCCCCTACCTGTGCAAAAGCTGCAAGTGTAATATCAAAATGATTGTTTGAGTGGCTTCCCCAGGTAAGTCCCCAGTCGTTTAAAAGCTGTGCCATTCTTACACTACCTTCAAATCCCCAGAAATGCGGATCCGCAAGAACAATATCCACAGATTTAAGTGCAGCGCTGTGATAAAACTGTCTCCAGTCAGTTGCTATCATATTCGTTGCCACCGGAAGTTTAACAGCATTTTTGAATTCAGCCATGATCTCTCTGCTCGAGTATCCGCTCTCCGGTCCGCAGGGATCTTCTATATATGTAAGAACATCCTCCATAGGCTTGCAAAGGTCAATTGCTTCTCTAAGGCTCCAGGCTCCGTTCGGATCAATATTTATCCTTCCGTTTGGAAAAGCCTTTTTCAGCGCCCTGATACTATCCATTTCAAAACTGCCTTCAAGAACTCCGCCCTTAAGCTTAAAATTCTCAAATCCGTATTTTTCATGAAGTATCTCAGCCTCTTCTACAATTTTTTCATGCGTAAGACATTCCTGACGTCTGAATCTGTACCACGGATCCTTGCTGTCTGATTCGTCAAGGTATTCAAAATCCGGATAAGCCTTATTTTTATCACTGATATAAAAAAGATAGCCCAGTGTTTCAACCTTGTCTCTCTGCTTACCGTTACCAAGCAATTCACAGATCGGAAGTCCCATAAACTGTCCTAAAAGATCCAGAAAAGCACATTCTATGGCCCATTGAGACTTCACTACAAACTTAAGTTTACTGATATCAAGTGTCTGGATTCCTTCCCCATCATCTCCATCTGCTCTGGTCATTTTTTTTGAAATATTGTCTAAAACCGCTCTATACTTACCTATAGGCTGTCCTTCAACAAGCGGTATGCATTTCTTAAGTGACTCACAGGTATAATCACCTCCGTGTATTTCCCCTATTCCCTGTTTGCCAGATGAGTCCTCAAGTATTACAATATTTCTGGTGAAGTAAGGCTCATGTGCACCGCTTAGTGTCATCAGCATGCTGTCATATCCCGCAACCGGTACGACTGACATTTTGGTGATTATTGGTGTCTTATTGTCAATCAACGCTCTTCCCCTTTCGTCACATTGTATATTTTTGTAAAGTTTTTCTTGTTTTTTTATTATAATTTTTCTTGTACGAAAAATAAAACACGAATAACTTATACTTCTCTAAGAAAAATAACTAGTAAATTTTCAGGAAGGTGGTTTACAAATGGATTTTCATCAACTTGAGTATATAATTGCCATAGCAGAGGAGAATAACATAACCCGTGCAGCTGAGAAATTGTTCATTTCACAATCCGCACTGAACCAGCAGCTCTTAAAACTCGAAAAAGAACTGGGATGTCAGCTCTTTCACCGTTCAAGAACCGACTGGCACCTGACCGAAGCCGGTGAAATATATGTCTCTGCAGCCAGAAGGGCTCTTCTTCTGAAAAAAGATACCTATAAAAGGATCAGTGATCTGAATCATTCTCAGAACACCGCCCTAAAAATAGGTCTCACTCCGCACCGCGGATTTAAGATGTTCACAGAAATATATCCTAAGCTGCACGAGCAATACTACAACCTTTTTATTTCTCCTATAGAAATGAGCGTGCAGGATCAGCTTGCAGCGCTTAAAAGAGGTGATATCGATCTGGGATTTGTTACATTGACAAATGATCAAAAAGATTCAAATGAATATCTCACTATAAAAAATGAGGAATATATTGTTGCAGTTCCAAAAATTCATCCGTTATGTGAAAAAGCAGCTCCTGAAGGAGAACCGCTTACAGAAATTTCCATAAATGAGCTTGAACATGAACCGTTTGCAATGCCCTATAAAATATCTACAAGCTATCCTCTTTGCAAAAAAATATTTGATGATGCAGATATTTCGCCTATGGTACTCTTCGAAACCTCAAGTATGCCAAGCATGGTCTCTATGGTAAAACTCAATCTCTGCTGTGGGATACTGCCCCGCTACCATGTAGATCCAAACGATCCGGATTATCGCTGTTTCAGCCTTAAAGAGCATCCAAGCTGGGAAATATGCATAGTATACCGAAGAAACAGCTATGTCTCCGAAAGCGCACAGGCATTTATTGAACTTGTAAAAGAATATTGGACAATGCATTAGATCCTCTGCGGATTTGAAACCGGACATATGGAGCTTATGCCTGAGGAGTAAATCTAAACAAACAATGCCGGACAATGTTTTTGCTGCAATCTCCCTTTCATTAGTTATATATCCGTTATATTTTCATGAACTCTGCCCTTGCCGGCAGGGTTCTTTTAATATTTTGCCTCTACACCGTATTTTTTCATTTTACGCCAGAGAGTCGTCATACTTATTCCAAGTTCTTTTGCTGCCTCACTTCTGTTTCCCCTATATTTATCCAGTATCTCCCTCAATCTTATTGCTTCCGGATCCTTGTAGACCACAAGTCTTTCTGTTTCATTAGACTTTTCAAATCTCGGGTATAATTCATCATATAATTTCTGAATAGTTCCTTCATCTATGGTTCTTTTTGCTGCTCCCAATATAAGCCTCTCAGTAAAACGCTTAAGCTGAAGTTCATTTCCCTGCCATTCAAGATTTCTTATCCTGATAATTGCTTCTTTAGTCAGTTTTAACCGTCTGTTGTATTTCTTCATATATGTCCTGCAAAAATTATAGAAATAATTTTCAAGATCAGCAGCTCTTCTGTTCAACGCAGGAATCTTTATTGTAAGAGCATTCAGTGAATAATATAGTTTTTCATAAAATCTTCCCTCTTCCGTCTCAGGTTTAAGATTCTTTTCCGATGCAGCTATAAGCCTGATGTTCCCCGTATTTTTTTCCGCTGATTCCTCACAACTGTCTGATATAAGCTTAAAAAGCCTGCTTTGGGCATAAAGACTGAGTGAATCTATTCCCTCCAAAAAAAGACTTCCCTTAAGTCCTTTTTCATTTTTTTCACTATTTATGAAAAATTCAAATTCTTCAGAAGTCATCATTCTGAATTCTTCCATACTGCGGTCACTGTTATTATGTATAGCTCGCGCAAGAGCTTCGGTTTCTGATCCGGCTCCCGCATAAATGAGCACAGGCGCATCCGAAAGAGCAAAAAAAGCTGCATTTTCGAGCTGCTGCTTATATTCCTTATCCGAAGTTTCTATGTTCTTAAATGAAAATGCTCCTTTTTTTTCATATTTTTGACTTTTCTCTTTTCTTTTTTCTTTACCCGGAGCAGAATTTATTCTGTGTATTGAAAGAATAGCACCCGTGATCTGCTTCATGTATGCTATCGGAGCTGCTACCATCATCCATGCTGAATTATTAATATTTACAGATATCGCATAACTGTCTCTCTCTCCGGATAAAACCTGTGAAACAATTTCCAGATCAATCTGCGGAAAAATCTCCTCCAGTGACTTTCCTACAATATTCTCTCTTTTTTTCCCAAACAGATCCTCTATCTGATGATTGACAGCAAATATCTTCATATCGGTATTGATCCTGAGCATTCCGTTAAAAGAGGTATCAAGGGCTGTCTCCAGCTGTACCCGGCTCTGATTTTCCTTGTAAATAGCAAGCAGCATACTGTTTGCTATCTCGAAAGCATTGACTATCGCTTCTCTTGAAGACATATAAAAAAGAGTTTTATATCCCCTGTTTCCTGCTATTTCACAAGTCTGATATCCCCCTATCACAATATCAGCCTTGCCCTTTTCATCTATACTGTCCACAGCACTGCTTATTTCTTCAGGTGTATCAACAAAATAAGTCACCAGTCTTATCCTGAAAAGTTTTTCAGCATAAGTAAGATCCGGAAGCATATTTGAAAAAGCAACTATTGCAATATGCGGACTTTCTTTTCCGGTAAGTTCTCTTGCTGATTCGGCAAGAAGACCTATATCCTGTGTGGTAAGCTTAACTTCTGCAAGCGGAACATCGACATATTCCCTTATGAGGCTCGCCTGGTACCCTCTTGCCATTATTACCTGTGCGCCGTCCGCCACTGCCTTTCTAGCCTGTTCTATCGTATTATCGTTCTTTATCTGCCTGCAGCATATAACATTTTCTCCTGCTTTTTCCACTATGTCCAATGCATCATCTATCATTTCTTTTTCCGGCAGCAATATACCAAGTTTCAGCATAAAAATCTCCACCCATTTCTTTATTTCATTATATTTGAAATATTATTTTCATTTTTTGAAAGATTATAGCATATAAATAAAATATAATTCAATATGTTAGTAATTTAACGAATAGATTTAGCAATTGTATTTATATATAATCAATATGTCGACAAGTTACTAAAGGCGCGTATATCAAGGTTAATGGAGAATACTAAAATGGATGATGCAACAAGAATGATTATCGGCCTGGCCATCGGTATAGCAGTGATGATCTTCCTCGTTATGAAGACAAAGGTGCATACTTTTATAGCACTTCTCTTTGCAGCACTGCTTACAGGACTTATTGGCGGAATGCCGGTAACCGATACTACTCTCTCAGACGGAACAACCGTTAAAGGCGTAATTTCTGCAATACAGGACGGTTTTGGAAATACTCTTAAATCTACAGGTATCATAATCGGTCTTGGCGTAATGATGGGAGGCATTCTGGAAAAATCCGGAGCCGCAGAAAGACTCGCATTTACTTTTATTAAGAAACTCGGAAAAAAGCATGTTGAATGGGCTCTGGCCGTTACAGGATGGGTAGTCGCCATCCCGGTATTTGCGGATTCCGCAATAGTAATATTTGCCCCGCTTGTAAAAGCTCTTTCAACTGTTACGGGAATTTCAGTTGTAGGTCTTGCACTCGCTCTTGCATGCGGACTTCAGCTTACACACTGTCTTGTTCCTCCGACACCCGGTCCTCTGACCGCTGCCGGAATGCTTGGAGCAGACGTAGGACAGGTTATTGCACTTGGTACATTGGTATCAATACCTATGCTGATCGTAGTAATGATCTATATCAAAAAATATATTAACAAGGCAATATATCAGATTCCGGACGGACAGGGCGGATTTATCCGCAAAGATTATAAAGAAGAATATCTTAAGACAATGGATGAAGTAGAATCAATCATTAATGATAAAAAACTTCCGGGATTCGGAATGTCGATCGCCCCGATCATAGTCCCTGTAATTTTAATTTTCGTTAAAACTTTCTGGGATATGTATAAAAGTTCAAATCCTGCTGTAGGAGCAGGCATATTAAATGATCTAATAAGCCTTCTCGGTTCACCGATCGTCGCTTTGGGAATAGGTACTATTATCGCGATTTACGGACTGGTGCCTCACGAAAACACTGAAAAAGTTCTCGGCATGATGAATGATGCCATCAGAGACACCGGAATAATAATGCTTATAACAGGTGCCGGAGGATCTTTGGGAAATGTTATTAAAGTCGCAGGAATTGGAGATGTACTCGGTGGAGCTATTGTTAAAACACCTCTTCCCGTCATACTCATACCGTTTATTATAGCAGCACTCATGAGGGTGGCATTAGGTTCAGCCACAGTTGCGATCACAACCGCAGCTTCACTCTCTGCAGGACTCATGGGAGTCATCAGTGTATCTCCTCTTCTTATGGCTATTTCAAGCTGCGTAGGTGCAATATCGTTTTCATACTTTAACGATTCGGGCTTCTGGGTGTTTAACGGAATGTTT
>JAIKZC010000398.1 GCA_024682575.1 Lachnospiraceae bacterium
TAAGGCCTTCTATAATATGGGAGTGATCCACGAAGTTTTAGGAAATGTCACAACAGCCGCAAGTTATTATGAAAAATCAGGAAAATACCTTCCTGCCATGGAAAGATTAAAAAAAATCCGGCATAACATATAGAATAAACGTAACTGTTCAGGGTGCCTGAACAGTTACATTAGAATAATGTCATCTGCTCATAGACTTCTACCTGAGCACTGCTGACATTTACAGGCTCTGCTCCACGTTTATGTTCAAAGTTGAGATACTGCCGGTTGCCATTAAGTTTTGATTCCACCAGATTCAATACATAAATGTTATCAAAACGACCGTATATAGACTCCCCACCCAATCCCGAAAGGCATATAAGCTGTGTATTGTTTTTCTTTGCAATGTCCATCAAAGGTTTCAGCAGATGCTCAGCATTTGTCTGCGCAAACGGATTGTCCATCAATAAGACCTTTCCTTCATTTTTATCTGCAAAAAGGTCATTCTCATCTCTTCTGATATAATATAAAAGACTTGATAAGATGACAAATGTTGACAGAAATCCTTCACCTCCGGAATTTTTTGCTGCATCATTCCAGCTTATCGGATATACTCTCTGTTTCTCTATCTTATAAATCTGTATGCTTACATTGCTTATTCCCACGACCGCATCATAAAGCTTATTTACATTTATCTTACTGCTAAGCTCATTTTCCGGATTTTCATTACTGTTAAGAATATTTACTACGTTTTTGCAGATATCATCCAGGAAGTCTCCTATCCTCAAAAGATACATACCACTTCCTTCTGCCCATGAAGGAACGTTTATCTGCAGCATTTTCAGACTTTTTCCCTGAACATTTATGGTAGAATTACTATCGATTTTTGACAGTCCTTCATTAATTTCTTCCATGTAGCTTGCAATCTGGGCAATGATCTCATCACGTTCGCGTTCGACAATACTTATATCTACCATAAGTTTTTCCATAAGAGTATCAAATGCGTTTATCGTAATATCTATCTGCCGGAGGATATCCTCCGGAGCATCCAGCATTTTAAGCATTGACAGCAACGGCTTATGATACTGTTCCTCTGAAAGCTCATTCAGATTTATGATTTCATTAATTCTGTCAGAAACGGCATTCCTGTTCTTCTGAATTTCCAGATTGATTCTATTTAGATTTTTCCTCAGATCTGACATTATATCTGTAAGCCCGTCCCGGTTAAGGATACTGAAATCCTTTTCCCATTTATAATCTCCCAGACGCTGGAAATCGCTGTACTCCTCCATATTTTCCAGAATACTCATATAAGTCAGTCTTTTTTCTGACAGTGATGATAGTTGTTCCGTAAGATATTTTTTCTGATGTTCGAGAATATTCTTCCTTGAGTCAAAATCTCTTCCTCCTATTTCATTTATATTTTTAGGCTTATCTTTATCCGTATCCTTTTTCATGTTATGGAGAATATTCTTCTCATTTTCTTCCATTGCAGACAACTTATTATTACATTCATTATAGAGTGCAATGCTTCTGTTTAATTTTTCATCAGCTTCCTTTTCCTTTAACTTTAAGCTGTCTTCACGAAATTCATCATAAGACTTATCTATATAATTATCTTCCGATATTCCATTCAGCAGTGCTGTTTTTTGAAGATCTTTTTTTATTGATTCAATTCTTTTCCCAATACGTTTTATATCATTCTCAAGCTCTGAAATCTCACCTGTAAATTTATCCTTTAATGCATCATATTCAGAACCTGTTTTTACCAGTTCCTCATTTGAAATAATTGAAATGTCCGTCTGATCTTCACTATATACCTTAAAAAGTGCAATTTCCTTTGTGAGTTCTTTTATTCTCAGCTCAATGTCATGCGAACTGCTCCTCAGTTCAGAAATTAACGTATAGCAGCTGTTTTTTGTATTATTTGCAAGCATCTCACGATTCTTAAGCTTTTCGATAACTGCATTTAACTTAGCTCTCTCATCAATGGCCTCCGCATATTTCCTGTATTTTTCTCCATATTTTGACAGCGCACTGCTATATCTGATAAGTTTATCCAGCTCTTCTGACACAATTTTCAGGGATTCATTGTTTTTTACCAGTTTTTCCTCTGCCTCAGTAATATTCAGAAGATTATCAGAAATTCTGACTGAATTGCCATCAAGATTTTCTTTTAACATGTCTCTAGCTGAAAGTGCAGCGTTATATATACCTTCTGTTAATCTCTGGTTTTCTATTATTCCTCTTTGTGAATAGTAATTTTCTCTTTCCGCAGTTCTTACAGAAAGCTTTCTGTCAATTTCAAAAAGTTTTTCCTTCTTTTCCTCTATTAATTTCTTTAGTTCCGCTTCGTCAACCAGCCTCTCATCAAAATTAATATAGAAACTTAATTTATCAAAGGAGATTATCTTATTTTCAATATTAAAATCGCCTTTTTCAATATCTGCTCTCAGGATAATAGGAAGCGGAATTGAGCTGTATAGATTTCCTGATGAATTCTTTAATCTATTCAGTTCAGCAGAGGTTATAATTATTGAATAGGGAAGAAAAGGATTGGTGCGTACAAGTTCCCTGTTTACCTCAACTGAACTATTATTACGCAAAAGCCATTCCATCCCATATACCGGTCGAATTCCTAAATCCTCTATGCCCTTTACCAATTGCTCCGGCAAGTCAACAGGATTGCCATTTCCAAGGCAGTATATCTCCCTGTCTAACTCCCTTTTTTTCATTGTCAGATCATGGATGCTCACTTCTGTTTCCAATATCTTTCTGTACAGACCATCCTTTATTGATTCTGAATCAAAGATATCTTCAATCTGCAGCTGCAGTATTCTTACAATATTCTTCCGTTCCTGAAGTTCATCATCAAGTATTTTAATCTTTTCTTCCTGTTCTATCAGTCTCTGCTCTAAGGTACTTCTCTCACGTTCCAGATCGATTTTTTCTTTTGACAGAAAATCCCTCTTTCGTGTAAGTTCATCTATCCCGGCTGAAAGCTTATTAACATCCTGTCTTTTATCTTTAATTTTTCTGCTTGTGACATCATTCTCTATTTCAAATATTCCTTCTTCATACAAACCCAGAACATTTCTGCTGAACTTTCCGGAATACTCTTGATTGAAATTATCCTCTTCATTTGAGAAACTGTTTATTTCAAAATTCAGCTCTCCCAGATGTCCTGAGCTTTCTATCAGTTTCTGAGCTACTTCCTCAAGTGTTTTCGATGCTTCGGAAAGCGTTTTTCCTGCTTTTTCTATTTCTTCTGCATTTTTCTCCTTCTGTTCATTTGATTCTTTCAGCCTGTCCTTGTAATAGTGATAAAGCGCTGCTCCAAGCTTCTTCAGCCTTGGAACTTTATCTTCATTTTCTAAATGAAAAAATCTGATTTTAGCATTCTTTTCTTCAAACGCTGCCATTTCATCTGAGAGTAGTTCATATTTCTTTGCACATTCCAGAATGCATATTTCTTTTCTGATCTCATTCAGTTTTTTCTTAAAGGCTTCTGACTCTATAGCGATCTGTTCCCGTTCATGCAGCTTTAGTTGAATATTTTTTTCTGCTTTATAAAGCTCAAATGAATATTTTTCATAAACTACATCCTGTATCTGTGCCTCTTTTTCTTCTATCTCCTCACTTGTCCTTTTTTCCCTGATTTTTGAACTGTTTTCCAATTCAATCATTATATTTCTAAAGTCAGCTATTTTACCCTTATGCTGCTCCCTTTCGGAAATCTTATCTGCATATTCCCGGGTTAAAGTTTTTACAGATACAGCCTCATCATCTAAAATAACATTTTCCTTAAAAAGCTCTATATGATCACGCTGTTTTATTTTAGATTCGTTATCTCGATACTGACGGGAATATTTACCGATTATATCCCTGAAATTTTTTATCTTTTCCTTTTCCGGATCAAGTTTTTTCTCAACAGTGTCAAGAAGCCATTTATCAACAAGTCCTGTTTCAGTTCTGCAGTCTGCAAAAAGATCCGAGAGTCCTGATTCCTTCTCATTAATCTTCTTTATAATATGTTCCCATTCCCTGTAGTCAACTTTATATTCCTTAAGTTTATCGAAATATTGTCTTGCCTGGGACTGATAATTCATATCGTAACAATAAAATTTTTTATTATAATCCCTTTTAAGGTTCTCAAATAGATTTTTGCATTCAGTATAGCTTTTTAAAACTATTTCCTTTTTGTTTTTTTCCACCACAGGCATATTTTTAATGTCATAGATAGAGCTTTCGTTATATTCACCTATAATGGTCATCAGATCAAGTGAATTCTGGTTTTCTTCATCATTTTCCTGATTTTGCCTAACCATGTATCCTGTGATAACCTTATTCCCACTACCATCCAGCAGCCACTCAATAAGTACTATTGTCGGTCTTGCTGTTGTAAAATAACTCTCAAACGGTCTGTCCTTTGCATTTCTATATTTTGAATGAACGAAAGCAGCAGTCAGCATTTGAACCAGCACTGATTTACCGCCGCCATTATGCAGTGAGATCAGTGTGCTCTCTCCATTTAAGTTCATGGTCTCGTCATTGACACGTATAGAATTATTATTATAATTAAGGTTTATAATGCGTATCGCATTTATTGTTCCCATCAGCTATACCTCATCATTAATTTCAAATAATCTTGAAACTCTTTTATAATTACTTTGATTTAATATATTCCAGTCCATCAGGTTATCCAGTTTTTTTGTTGTAATGATCATTTCATCTCTTTCGATATAGTCAATGAGTCCCTGACTTTCAAGAAATTTCAATATGTTATATAGAAAGCCTTCTTTAGTTGTCTTTTTTCTACTCCCGTTTTCATCTGATTTAAGCGATTCATAAGCTTCCATCATAGAAAAAAATGCAATTTCTTTTCTTTCCTGTTCATCCTCATCATATCTTTCGCATCCTTCCCTGAGTCGCTCTGAAATTATGTTTTGAAATTCCCCAAGTCTTATATAATGTCTTACTCTGCTGCTCGCCCCTCTTCCATCATAAAATTCCATCAGTAAAACAAGTATAACAAACTGTGATAAAAAATAGTCCTTATCTGTTGCCTGTGACTTGCATAGTTTCTGTTTGAGTTCTGTCTTTGAAAAACCCAGATAAATATTATCTTCTTTTGGAATGAGGTAAATTACATTTCCATATCTTTCGATCAGGCTGTCAGCTGCTTCTCCCTGACTTTTCACAAGGTTCTGTATTCGTTCGTTTTCCAGATATGAATTATATAATAAAGGTTCTCTCTCTTCTTCAAGAGAATGATTTTTTAACAGAGAATAAAATATTTCCTGACTTATCCTGATTTCTTCGTATTCATATGCCATTTATTTGAACCTCTTATTAATCAATGTCACTCATTAAAATTTTTTGCTGCACATACATAAGTCCTACGCACGTAGAGTAAATTCGATATTTGAGCATCTTATATTTAACTGATTTCCAGCTGAATCTTTCACATTTTCAAACACGATCATTTCGTCTCCGGCTTTATCTATAAAAATTTCCTTTATCTTATGATCGATATCCATTTTCTCCAGGATTTCTAAAATCATATAGTTTAGCTCAAAAATCTCTGCACTGCTATGAATAACATTCTTTCGCTCCTCCTGTAATGCCCTTATATCTATATGCCTGGCTCTGATCAATTCAACCATAATTTCCTTAAATATTTCAATATTTGGAATAAGACGTTTTTTTGCCTTTTCTGACTGATCTGTAATTGCCTTTATCTCCATTAAGTCAACAAAATCATCATTTACAAGCTTTTCTATTATAAATGAGAGTGATTCTTCATACAGTTTTTTCTTTTCGTTACGGATACGTTCCTGCTCCGCCTTCCATTCTTCTTCATCAAAGTCTATATCTTCTGTAATTTTATCTTCATTTTTACGCCTTACTATTTTATGCGGCTTAAATGAATAGGATGCATTGTATATTTTATCAAGGTCTCTTCGTAAAAGAGGAGCAAATAAAGTTTCTAGATTTCCAAGTGCTTCCGGATATTCCAATATCTTATCAAAAACATCTGTACGTAATGAAAATCTCTTTATCAAAGCAACCTGTGACAGGCTTTCGAGTTCTTTGGTATACAGTTCCTTTAAATCCATATGTCTGCTTAATATTTTTTGATGTTCTTCAATGACCATACCAAGATACTCGCCGATGGTTCTTAAATTTTTTAGTTTTTCTGTATCTTCCTCTGAAAGTTCCGCCAGTCTGATTTCATTTTCTTCATATTCTTCAATTCTCTGCTTTATAAGATCCTTATATTTTTGAAATTTCCCCTTTGTTTCCTCAATCGTTGCCAGATTCTCTTCTAATGTAGTCCTATATTCATCTACAGAATATTCCAACGCATTTTTTCTTATCCTGTACATATCATTTTGAATTTTCTGATACTGCATCCTGATCGTTTGGAATATTGTTTTAATATTATCCACAGCTTTATCGTAACTTTGTTTTTCAAGATGCATCTTAAAAATCATTTCCTGTATAGGAATCTGAAGATTTTTCTCAACTTCAAATGTGGAAAGCAAGAGCGCATATCCATCATCTGTAAGCATGTAGGAAGTTCGTCTGACATTAAATTCATTATAAAAAGGTTTATTTCCAACATACCTTATATGTATTGTTTTATACTCAGACTCTTTATAATCATATCCCTCAAAAGTCATCTGACGTCCCTCATTTGACAGGATCACATTAACAATAAAATCGGTCAGTTGTATACAGTCTTCGTATTTTAGGGGTTTTTTGTAGTAACTGTTATTTATATCATCTACAAAAGACGAAATATCGTCGATTGTGCAGTCATCTTCTATCAATGATCGTTCCATTATAAACAGCAGAACAGAAAATACAATATTTATTCTCTCTTCATCTGTCTCAAAACCAAAATCATTCCAACTGGTTTTTGATATAATGTTTCGAATAAGAATAGCGTACAGACCAACACTTTTCATTCGTTTTGTGAAGTGATTTAAGAAATCATACTGCATAGTTTATCCTTAATCTGATATTGTTCACCAGCAAAATCATTTATTTAATCTCATTGTCATCTCAAAAGCATAAACGTATCCGCATATAAACACACATACGTTTATTCTTTGAAACTGGACTTATAGAGTATAATCCAAAATCGAAAGTTTTTCCTGGGGAATATACCTGCCGCTTTCAAGTACATCCAACATTCTGTTTTTTTGATCAAAATCAAAATATTTCCAGAATTCATTCCTGATATTCTTATTCTGCAAATCCTTTGTCTGTGGCAGCAATGCTTTATCGTAATCTTTTATTAGTTCTTCATAAGCTGCCTTAAATGGTTCAATATTTATTATCCCCTTCATTCGCTCCTGAAGACTCTCGAATATAATTATACCCTCATAATCAAGATCACCAAAATAAAAAAAGCTGTTTTTCTTATCTTTTAAATAATCCTCAGCGAAAAGTTCAAACCCTGAAAAAACACTTGAAACCTTTTTACCCGAACCATATATCAACGTTGAAAAATCTGTTCCCAGTATATTATTTTCACCCGACATCATTTTCATTCGAATACTATAAAAAGGATCAAGATTTTCTAATATAAGAATATTTTGAGGTGTTTCCTTACTATATGAATAATATGCCAACGGCTCCATTGTATGATATACTTTTAAATCCTCTTTTTTAAGTCCGCAATGTTTTAGTAATAGAGCCGCTGAAACATCATGTCCGTTTACATTATGGGTCTTTCCTGAAAGGAATTTTTCCAAATGCCAGATAGCATAACTTCGTTCATTTTCAGATATCATAACGTTCAAGTCTGCTTTATTCCTGGTGAAATAATCACTTAAAGCTATAACAAAATCCCTTTCATATTCATATACTTCAGGATAACTCAGGTAATATTCCGGATTTATATTTGGATGAAGGCTATACTGAAGCTCTGAGATCAAATATGAATAATCAGAATCACTTTCTAATAACCAGAAATATTTATACATTGCCGGTCTTTTCCCATTCGTTCCTGAGTTTTTTATGGGTGAAACTTTCTTATCATTTATCAGTTGTATTACATATTCATACTCCTCTCTGTAATCCTTAAATATCCTGTTCTGAAGCAGTTCTTCGTAAGAAATTTTATGTTTTTTCATCTTCTTTACACCTGATTAAATGATGTCAGGGTCAAAAGTCATCATCCATGACAAGCTTGCTTGCCAGTGGATGAATGACTTTATGACCCACCCCAATATGATTATGAATACAACGAACACTTAGCGAATGTTAGTGAGCTTAGTGAGAGTGTATGCACAGCTACACGAAGAGCATAACAATCCCTGACATCACTTTTGACCTTAACATCATTATATTATTTTAAAAAAAATGCGATTCAAATAATTGCTCGAACAATTCTCAATATGTATTCATATTGCAATTCATTTCCCTTCATACTCATAGAGAGAATGTTATAAAAAAAAGCTGACTTCAAATGAAGCCAGCTTTTTCGCTTAATTAATTACTAAATTATAGTAAAATATAAATTACTTAATGATAGAAGCAACTCTTCCTGATCCTACTGTTCTACCACCCTCACGATTATGGCTTTCGTTTATCGCGGTGCTGATCCCTGATTTTGCAGGCTTCTTTTTGAGCATATTATTCATATTCGCCCTATTTTTTATGGTTTTTGAAATTTTTGGTACCAAAAAGGTACCAGAGGAGAATTTATTTCATATATTCCTTAAATTTTGCCTCAGTTACACCTAATCTCTTTGCAGCCTCACTTATACTTATAATGCTGTCTTTCACAAGAGAAACCAGTGTGTCTATTTTTCCCTTCTCTATCATACTATTATCATGCATTTCTGCTATTTCCTGCTCATCAAATAATGTCATCATAATATCCACAACCTCCTTCTCCCTTGATTCAAGATACTCCTTGAGAATATTTCGGTTCTTACATATACTAATCGTTTTTAAGATTGTTTCCTTACTACGTCCATGAAGCCTTCTCTGCTCATTATATATCTTAGAAAACAGTATATACTGATTCAAAATATCCGTACTGTCAGTCTGTCGTATAACCTTAATCTTCAAATTCAAAAATGTATTATCACCATCAAAGAATTCATCTGCTAAAGATATTGTATCCTGAATATCTTCCTCATCTCCGATATAGATAACATACAATTCCGGTTTCGGAACAACTACCTTCTTCTCGCCATACAGATCAGCCTTCTGTTCCTTAAAATAAATCTGATAGGTTCTTGCCAAATACATCAAGACTCTTACCAGTATATTCAAGCTCCATGTTGACTGTGCTTCCAGCAAGAGTAACAGCCTGTCTCCTACTCTGAAACCTAAATCATTTACTATGTCGTTTACAAGGACGTTGCGAATTGTGACATCTTTCAAGTCACTCTCTGTGGTAATTTTATCCTCTGGGTGAAGTGCCTGATATAATTCCATAAGATACTTAGGATTGTAAAACAGATCCGAAAAGACTGTTGCCTTAATGATATGCTTTACAAAATTTTCATTTCCTGCTTCTTCAATTTCTTCACCGTTCACGTTGTTTAAATCCATGTCCTGTTCCCTTCTCAACTAGTTAACTATATTATAGCAGATAATGATGGACATGATACTTAATTTTCTGTACGATGCCAAAAACTAAAAAGCTTATGGTCTTATTCAAGCATAGCGGGTCTGCTTAGTTGAATAAAAGCTATGACATTCTACATATTCTCCGCCAACAATATGCTGTTGTAGCTTATAATCTGCGGCATAATTCGTTCAGAAAGTGTCGTTATAAACTCATATTAAGTGATTTTTTTTCAGTTTTTACTCCACAGGACTTATATTCTCTTTAATTCATACTATAATACTACTTCTTATCTTGCCCGCACATTTAGGACATCCTCTTCCAGCGACTCGGTTATTCACAGCTGCTTCCCATTCATAACTACATTTTCTGCAAACACTCTTGTCTTACTTTCTTTGACCAATAATAGTACTCCTTATATCCGCGACCGAAATATAAATTATCCCGAAAAATAATTATTTAACTGTGATTTCTTTTCCGTTTTGCACCGCTAAATCCATAAATTCTTTATTATTATCGACTAAAACATCGTAATCATATTTTTCACCATTCGGAGTTGTTTCCTCAAGATAAGTGTATGTACCATTAAGTCCTTCATACTTACAGATTCTATCTAATGACATATCCCAAGTGTATCCACTTTTAGAAATCCTATTCTTTTGTATTAAGTCATTCTTGTCGATATAAAATGTTTTTTCTTCAATATTTTCCCCATATTCAGTATTTACATTTGTTTTATAGTTTATCAATCTCATTGATTTAGATCTAGTAGCTTTAAGATTAAACCATTCCTTATCATCATCATAATTGATAAAAAAGCCAATTCAATCCTACACTGTTCCGACACCTTGTTCTTTGTTTGACCCCATATTTTACAATCATGTATTCCTAGGAACATATTGTTCCTCCAAAACTCACATGATTCCACAATTTGACTACAATTCTTAAATGAAGATGGGATTTTTTTCAGAATTTGTAATCCCTATTTTGGTGTCAGAGCATCATTTTTTTAGAAAAAAGGTACCAAAAAGGTACCAGAAGAAATTTTTCCATCAAAAAAGAGCTGACTCTCTAAGGAATCAGCCCTTAATTTATGCTTGGACAAATATCTATTCAGATATGCGAACCCGCGCCGCAAGCGGCTTTGCGAAGTTCTATAAAGTAAAACTGAAAATCAGTTTAAATTACTTAATGATAGAAGCAACTCTTCCTGAT
>JAIKZC010000302.1 GCA_024682575.1 Lachnospiraceae bacterium
CAAGGAAGAAGGACTGCCTTTTGTAGGCAGGATCCCCTATGATCCGCAGGCTGTAGAGGCTGTAAACGGAGGCGGTTCGGTAGTTGACAAAGACTGTCCTTCAGGCAGAGCGATCCGGAATATATACAGTGGATTAAGGAAAATCCTGGAATTGGATTGATAAAATAAATCAGATACCCCCAAAAAAATTTCAATATATATTAAAAGGAGAAATATTATGAAAATTGCAGTATCAGCTAATGGTAACCAGATCTGGGCACACTTCGGTCATTGTGAGAACTTTATGATCTATGATACCGAGGATGGAAAGATCGTAAATGAGCAGTCAGTTCCGAATCCGGGACACAGACCGGGATTCCTTCCCAACTTCCTTGCCGACATGGGCGTTGAAGTTATCATCTCAGGCGGAATGGGCGGCGGTGCCGTAGATATCTTCAATGAGCGTAACGTTGAAGTTGTTCTTGGTGCTCAGGGTGATGCCCGCACAGCTGTTGAAGCCTACCTTCGCGGAGAGCTCGAGTCAACAGGTTCTATCTGCCATGAGCACCAGCATGCTCATGAGTGCGGCGAGCACTAAAAAATTTATATGGCAGGAAAAACCGGTGTCAGAAAGTTGAAGACACCGGATTTTTTTGAATGCATTATTTTTTTATAAAAATTTTCGTCAGCTTTAATCGTATTATAGTCAGGTTGAAATTAAAATGATGATAGAGAAATAGGTCATTAAACCAATAGTTTAAGATATTTTGGGACTAGGTGAGTTTTATGAGATTTATATCAGTATTTATGTTATCTTTATTGATGGTTACGGAGATAGTTAATGCTTCGGACTGGCCTTTATCTACGGATCTCTTTGCGCAGGGATATACAAGTGAAGAAGTTGAAGAACTGGCAGGCAAACCTAAGGGCTCGACGCTCAGTTCCAATAAGGCTAAAAAGAAAAGTTCTGTATCTCGAAATGCAGAAGCAGCCGCCGGATCAAATGGACAGTATCTGCCGCCTCAGTACAGTTATGATGAATTAGAGTTTAATGAGTATCGCGTGAATTCACATGGTAGTGTCTATTACCAGACTGAAAACAGAGGATCGCGTATGGACGGTTTTGATGAATTCTATTACGTAAATGAACATTGACCCCGGAGCATGGTTAAGAAAATGACATGATCTGTCGATATATCAAATAGCGATGGAGGCGCGTTTTTCAATGGATTGAATTTCATTGAAAAATGCGCTTTTTTGAAGATAAAGATCGAAATATTTTGATACATACGGCGGACGGGGATGTCCGGGAGCGGTGCAGTCATGGCTGACAGATAGACTGCAGAAAGGACAAAAATGGGAATAAATGAGATCCAAAATATGAAAAGCTTTAATCTTTTATCATCAAGGAGTGAAGAAAATGTTGATTCAACTGACAGAAGTTCTTCTTTTTCAAAGGTTCTTGAAGAAAAAGAACAAAAATGTCCGTATAGTTGTCTGGCAAAGGATGGAGTGATTGAATATAACGGTGTCGTTTTTGTCTGTGATTATAAAACAAATTCCATATGTCTGGGGGATATGTCAGATTCAAAAAATGTCTTAAATATATGCCTTCCAAGCGGTGGAAATCTGAAGGTTAATGTAGAGAACATTGGAGATCTGTCAAAGGCTGCGGGTATGTTTTCACCGGCTGACCTTAATGCTATTATGAGGGCTATCGCCAAATATAATTACTGCACAAAGAAACGTGAAGCAGATTTATCAGACGCTATCAAGAACTATGAGAATGCCCATAAATTATCTGCCGCGGAACTGAAAGAGGAAAAAGACTGGCGCGATATGTCAAGTGAAGAATGGGACAAGATGCTTGAGGGTTTTGATAAGTATATTGACGATTTTAAGGAACGTCTTCGTAAATTGAAAGAGATGGAGGATGAAGTCGCCCAAAAGGCTGCAATGGAAGCTGATCCTGAGATGAGGGCGATTGCAGCAGCATCCGCAGCATTGGCTGCAGCAGCGGGATTCGATGCCGGATCATCTGCGGAAACCGAAGAGGCTGGTGAAGTTTCTTCGGAGGATAAAGCTGATCATGAAAACAATTGGACAAAGAAGCTTAAGACAGATGACCAGACTATTCTTATGATAGCAAAAGAGGCTCAAAAAATGGAGAGCCATGCATTATCAAAGTATCAGGAAGTTCAGCTTTTTGGCACTGGTATTACGGATGATCGCTGGGAATGGGTAAGGTAAATTGATAAAATCAATGAAAAAAGACATCAGATTTACTGATGTCTTTTTTATGAAGCGGAGAGGATGGGATTCGAACCCATGTGGCGTTGCCGCCAAACGGTTTTCAAGACCGCCTCGTTATGACCGCTTCGATACCTCTCCATATTTGCGTTATCTGTCACAATGCAATTAATGATATCAAAAAAATGTTTTTC
>JAIKZC010000409.1 GCA_024682575.1 Lachnospiraceae bacterium
TATAAAGACGGAAGGTTTGCATACTATCGTGAGCATCTGCCTGAAAAATACAGAGATGAGTTAAATAATATTGCCTATGATAATCTGGGACGTTGGGACGGAAAAGACCGCTTAAGAAACAGCATGTCTGATGAGCTGGTAAATGAGATGGTAGCTCTTTCGGATGAGGTTCCTGAGGAAAAATTAGGAATGTCTAACAGGCAGTATTTTGAGGAAGTCATTGTAAGTCATGCGCTTTCCTATACCGAAAGAAGGCTTATGATGGAGAGAGTATCGGATCTGGAGCCAAGATGGTACGGTTCTAAGGCGGAGGAAAAAGACAGGATTTCAGGAGTTAAATATTATCCATGGCTTTATTATGAGGATACACTTCCAAAAGCTTATAATTTCTCCAGGATAAATCTGTCGATATCCCTGCACAGTATTTCTTCCGGGATACCTTTAAGAGTATTTGACATTATGGGAGCAGGTGGATTTATCATGACAAATTATCAGCCTGAGGTTGAAGAGCTTTTTAATCTGGGGCGGGAGATAGTTGTCTATCACAATCTGGAAGAGATGTATGAGCTTTCGAAATTTTTCCTGGATCACGAAGCTGCCCGTCTTAATATTCTGCTTGCCGGATACAAGAGAATTTATGAAGAATATAATTATAAAGAGTCAGTAATTAAGATCCTCAACAGGGTTTTTAACTGAAAGGAATAGATCATATATGGAATATTTATCGCTCTTTTCTGAGGTCGAAAATATTTGGAAAAAACGTGACTTGAGATCCTTTTTTGATTTTCTGGAAAAAGAAAAAGATAAGTTCATAGGACGATATGATGACCTTGGAAGTTTATATTTCCTAAGCAGATTCCTGGTAGAGAATAATGTGCCGGATGCGGAATGTACACTTTTATTTTCTCCGACTAGTCTGTCTGATGTTATAAAAAATATAAAAAGATTGAGAAGGGCTGTACAGAGGCTCAACTGGTGTGAAGAATTTTCTCTTGAGGAATTCTTACAGTGCTTTTTTGAGAGTTCAGCAGGATCGGAGGAACTGACCTGGATAGTTTTTTCCTCAGCCGTAGACACGGACTACGTTCTTGGAAGGATATCAAATACTGTCGAAGCAAGAAAATCTTCTCCTCAGATTGATTATTATAGGGATAGCCTTTCGGCTGAAGGGAACGTTTCATTTATCGTATGCACGAATGATGAGGAGGAGATAGAGGAGAGCTCTTATTATATAAAGAGGCTCTATTTGCCCGAAAACTGCAGTCTGGATATATTGAAGGTTTATGATGCGAAATCTATCTGTTCCGGATACAACGAAGGTATGAATTCTTCTAGATCAAAATATAAGATTTATATGCACCAGGATGTCCGTATCATTGACAGGTATTTTCTTTACTACCTGCTGCATATTTTTTCTGAAAATCCTGAGATAGGTATAATGGGGATGGTTGGAGCTGAGGATTTTTCTTCTGATGGTTATGTATGGCATTCTCCATTGTCCGGAAGCTGGATAGAGGGTAAGGTTGATGCAGCATCATTATACAGATCTGATATGACTTCATTAAAAAAGGTCATGCTGCTTGACGGTTTTCTGCTTGCCACACAATATGATATCCCCTGGAGAGAGGATATCTTTGACGGATTTCATTTTTATGATGCATCCGAATGCATGGAGTTCAAAAAAGCCGGTTATCAGGCAGCGGTTCCTTATCAGAAAAATCCCTGGTGTCTTCATGAATGCGGCTGGTCGAACACTGGAAATTATCTTCATTATTCTGATATTTTTAAGAAAGAATATTCGGATTATTTATGATGATCGTTTTTTATTTATGAAAATGCCAGTGTTTCTATTTGTTAAAATACTGGAATTTTCATAAATTCTGCATATTTGGTTAAAATTATAGTGCGTTCGGATTTTCTTTCATTTTTAATGCCATATTGATGATCTCCATAGCTCTGTCTACACCGTAGGTTTGTATTATGCTGTTATAATATCTGACTCTGAAAACATTTACTTCTTTTGGATCATGTACGGACTCCAAAACTTCGAGATAAGTTAGAAAACCTTTTGGGTTATCTATAAATTTTTTATCAGCACTTGCAGTAAGACCATCTTCAAGATATTCGCAAATGTATATGACTTCATTATACCATCTGAGTTTGTAACCGTCTCGCGCTATTCTTTCCCAGACGACTGATTCAGGAAGAAAAGTTTCTCCGGCAAATTCCGGGAAAGGATATTTTTTTAATATCTCGGTTTTATATATTTCTGCCTTATCGTCAAGAAGGTTATAAAGATGTCTTTGGAGGTTGGTGCAGTCCACATATTCACCATCGAAATTTCCGTAACCTCCTACCGGTTTATCAGGAGTTAGTCCTTTTAGACCACTTACACCCGCGTAATTATCGTCAGATGCAATTCCGCTGAACCATTGATCAGCTTTTTTTACAGCATCGGGAAGAAGATAGTCATCGCTGTCTACTATTAAGAAAGCATCTGTTGAGGCTATATTTACAGCTTTATTTATGGCTCTGTGTTTTCCGCCATTTACTACTTCTTTGTATATTATGGGGAAGCCGTTATCTTCTTTTTGCCATTGATCAAAAAGCTCGCTGGTATTATCGCTGCTGCCGTCATTGATAACTATCCATTCAAAATCTTTTGAAGATTGTTTTTTAAAGGAATTATACAATGCTTCTAAGCGGTATGCACGATTATAAGTTGGAGTAAAAACTGTTATCATAAGTCCTCCTGACCATGAAGATATGTTAGTTCTTTATTTCTTTATTTATCGGATAAATTGCTGTTTTTTATAACCAATTAGCAATGTATAAATTTTTATTTGTAAATTTCAGGAATCCGCATTTACTGCGGGTTCCGTG
>JAIKZC010000309.1 GCA_024682575.1 Lachnospiraceae bacterium
TGAAAACTGAGGAGGGGGATAAATGGAGAGCAGAGGATTAAAAAAATTTATCAGTTTAATTGCAGCTTTTCTAACAGCTGCTCTTATAATCTGTGTTCCTGCAATGGCTGCTTCATCGACAACAGCAACTATTCCTGTAACGCAAAATTATAGTGAAAAAAATAAAATACCGTCGAACTTGAATAGAACTTTTAAATATATATTGAAGGCAAATGACAGTTCATATCCGTTACCATCAGGCGGATCTAATGGCTCATACAGTTTTAGTCTGACATCAACACAGTCTGTAAAACTTTCCATTAGCTACACGGAAACAGGTGTATATAAATATACCCTTAAACAGGTGATACCGGATAGCAAGATTTCCAGGATGACCTATGACAGCAGTGAATATAGTATTACTGTTTCAGTAAAAAACAATGGAAGCGGACTTGTTAATGAAGTGTATATAAGTAATTCCGGATCTTCGTATAAGAGTGATTCAGCAACTTTTAATAATGAATATGTCGGAAAAAAATCATCTGATAGTGATGATGATGATGATGACGATGATGATGATGGTACTACATCAGTTGCATCATCAGGAGCTTCATCTGCTGTTGATGCCGGAGTACTCGGGGATACAAATGCTCCGGATTCAGGTGTACTCGGAGATAAAGAGGGTCCGGATACAGGAGATAGATCAAATCCGGTACTTTGGATCGGATTAATGGCTGCATCAATTTTTATTATAATTGCTGCAGTTTCTATGTTAAAGGTAGATAAAAATAAAGCTGCGTGATATAATTCTGCAGATTATCATTAGTTAAATACTATTACACCGAATTTGCATACTGGCATATTCGGTGTATGTTTATGTTACAAAGGATTAATTTATGCGTTCTATTTTACTGAAAGTTTTGATCATTATAGCAATAATAATTTTTTCTTTTTCCGGATGGAAATTATACAGCATTTTTCATGAGTATGGAGAGGCTGATAAGGAGTATGATTCTATATCGGAAGAATATGTTAAAGAGAAGACGACACAGGATATCGAAGATCCGAATGACCGCTGGGATGTGGATTTTGAGTCGTTAGCCGGGATAAATGAGGATATAGTAGCCTGGATCGAATTTCCTGCATGTTCTATTAATTATCCTGTAGTTCAGGCAGAAGATAATGAATATTATCTGACTCATACCTTTGAAAAAAAAGATAACAAAAGTGGCGGAATATTTCTTGATATGGAAAATAAGAATGATTTTTCTGATCACAACAGCATTATTTATGGACATAATATGAAAAACGGAAGTATGTTTGGCAGACTTAAAAAACTTTATCAGGAAACTAATCTGAGAAGCTCAAATCCTTATTTTTACATAATTTTGAAAGATAATACTGTTCTCAAATATGAAATATTTTCATACTATATAGATAATTATAATTCGCCTGCATACTCTATTCCACAGACAGAAGAAGAACTGGAAACCTACATAGAATACTGTAAAAGCCATACTATTGAAACTATTTCGATTCCTGTAGATAAAGATGATAAGATCGTTACACTTGCAACATGCTCGGGAGCAGCAGGATCGGATAAACGATTTCTCGTACATGGAGTCCTGGTAGATTGAGAATATAAAAAGACAAAATGAGTTTCTTAATATTTTCGTAACAATTGTCTGATAATATATAGCTTGTGTGAAAAAAGCTAATGCTTAAAATAAGGAGATTTTGATGAAAAAGAAAGACGTTATTTCGTTTGCCGCAGCTATCGGACTAGTGTTGGTGGCAACGGTTGCGGCTGTTGTTCTTATAATGACTGAGAATAATGCCGAAAAGAAGGAATTGGCCGAAGAAACTGAGTTTTCGACAGAAGAGGCTTCAACAGAAGTTGTTTCCGGAAATATCGTGTCCGGATATGTAGCTTCGACTGATGAAGATGAAGAGGCCGTTGAAGAATTTGAGGAGGGTGAAGCAGCAGAAGATCAATGGATAAGTGATTACAGATATGTTTTGGAAAAAATGACTGCTGAAGAATATCCCAATAATGCTTTGATCTATATTGATGATGATGACGTTCCTGAAATGGTTCTTTTGGGTAATGAAAGCAGGATATATACCTGGCATGATGGAATCATAGATTTTATTGAATTAGATAAAGATTCATTTATATTCTCTGAATATGGAAATCTTTTAACTACGAATGGAATATTTTATAAGATAAAACAGGGTGAATTCGAAGAAACAGATGATACAATAGAAGAGAAAGATAAGGCATATCTATTAGAGACATACAGTTATGATCAGCTGGAAGAAATGCTTAAGTCAAGCAATGTATCAGCTAATGCCATTGAAAGAACCATTATTCCTGAAGAAGAGGAAGACGAAGAAGAGGAAGATGTTGATCGTGGAACTTTTGATGCTGATGATGACGAAATTCATACTTACGAGTTTGTAGTTGGTGATTACAGCTGGACACAGGCATATGAGTCTGTACAGATGGACGGCGATAAACGTTATCTTGCAAGGATTACTTCCGAAGAGGAATTTTTATATGTAAGTAATCTGATCAAAGAGTCTAATCTTCAGAATTATCAGTTCTGGATAGGAGCTACAAGAGATGAAGATTCAGAAGAATATCACTGGCTCAATAATTTTGGTGAATTCAGTAAGAAAGCCATAACAAAAGATGGAATCTATGAAGGTGCCTGGGCTTCGGGTGAACCAAGCTTCAAAGGAAACGGTGATACAGAAACTGATGTAGAGGAAACCTGCCTTATGATGTTCTATGATCTGGATAAAAATGTTTTCCAGTGGAAAGATGTTCCTAATAAGATCCTCAGTACATCACCTTCGCTTGCCGGAAAAATCGGCTATATCATCGAATCAGAGGGCGGCTCCGACGAAGACAATTCCAACGAGGACGAATAATTATAGGTTCGCTTTCGGGATTTCGCCTGTTACGCCGTTCGCCTCAAAGTTCCTACGAGGAACGCTCTCGCTTTGGGCTCCGACGCAGCAGTACGTAATGCCGCAAAAAACGCGGCATAAGTGCTGGCGTCTCGCACAATCCTCTTTAGGAACATTTGAGGTTCGCGTCTTCGGTTGACAATAAAAGCCGGAAGATTATCAGCGATCTTCCGGCTTTTTTAATTTATGAATTGTAAAATTAAGTGAAAACGTGAGTTGCGAAGATTATCTGTTTCCAAAAGAGGGGTCATGAAAAACGCCGGTCCTTGTTCCGCGTATTTTGCGGAACTAGTACCGCTGCGATTTTTCTTTTGCAGCGAGAGCGTCCCTCGTTGGAAACAGATAAACTGAACAACGCAACAGGCGATAACCGAAAACAAAAAACTAGAGTTTGTTATTTTCGAAGTATAGAGGCAAAAGCTATTATCTAACTATTTTTTTATGTTAAGAAATGGGGTGATAACGTCTGCAACTTTCTTTATAGACATCGACTGTAAGCAGACTTTTCCGGGACCTGTGAGAATAGTA
>JAIKZC010000491.1 GCA_024682575.1 Lachnospiraceae bacterium
TATTAATGTGTGGAATGACCGTTATAATTACCGCTGCTATCATACCTACATAATCCGTTGAATATTGTGCCTGAAAATTTGTAAGTCCTACCGGCAGTGTCATCATTGAACTGTCTGTAAGGAAGATTCTCGGAAGTAAAAGGTCATTCCACACATTAATAAACTGAATAACTGCAACCGTTACAACCGAAGATTTAGCTATCGGCATTATTATTATCCTGAAAACCTGAAATACTGTGCAACCATCAATAACTGCGGCCTCTTCCAGCTCCCTTGGCAGTCCTCCCATAAATCCGGTAATGATAAATATAGACATTGGAAGTCCGACAGCTATCTGCGGTAAAATTACAGCAAGATAGGTATTTAATAATCCCATGCTCTTAAATATTGAAAACATCGGAATTATCAACGCATAAATAGGGATCATCATTCCAAGAAGAAAGATTCCGTATACTGCCTTAGATAGCTTCCAGTTCATGCGGCTTATTGCATACGATGCCATCGTTGCAAATATGACCGTTATAATAACTGCACTCACAGAAACTATCATTGAATTACCAAAATATTTTAATATACCGCCTTTGGTTATAGCATTGATATAATTTACAGGGCTCCAGTTCTCAGGCAATCCCCATGTATTTGTATAAAGTTCCTGATTTGTCTTAAATGAGGATAAAAGCAGCCAGTAAATCGGATAAAGGCAAAGTATTGTAAATGCCGTAAGCGATATATATTTAATTCCTAAGATTATTTTTTCCGATAAACTTTTATTCATTTTGCGTCTCCTGTCCTGAATACAAAATCCGAGAGCTTAACCGTCAATATGCAAAGAAGCATAAGTACTACACCTATCGCACATGCATATCCATATCTCATAATATTAAATGACTGATAATACATATAGGTTGACATAACCTCAGTTGCATGGTTAGGTCCTCCTGATGTCATTACTGCTATCAGATCATAATATTTAAGCGATCCGGTAATTATCAAAACCGTATCTATTTTCAAAATAGGTTTTATCATCGGAAACGTTATATATTTAAACTGCTGCCAACCTGTTGCTCCATCTATTTCAGCAGCTTCAAAATAAGACTCATCAATATTTCTCATAGCCGCAAGCTGAATTACCATATGATAACCGACAAACTGCCACATAACTACGATAATTATACATATGAGAGCTGCATGTTTATCCGAAAGCCAGACTTTCTGCAGACTTTCCAATCCTATGATCTTCAGAAAGGCATTTAAGAGTCCATAATTGCCGTTGTAAATAAAAGTCCATGTAAGACCTACCGCAACACCACACAATACACTTGGAAGAAAAAAAACAGTCTGGAAAAAAGCTGAACCTTTTATTTTTTTATAAATTGCATTTGCAAAGAACATTGCAAGCGGAAGATGCGCGATCAAAGATCCGATGACCATTAAGATATTATTTTTCAATGCATTCAGAAATGTTTTATCCTTAAACAGATCCATATAGTTCTTTAAGCCGACAAATTTACTTCCTGACATAAGGTCAGTATCAAATAGAGAAAGATATATATTATAGCCAATTGGGAATAACGCGAATATTGCATATATTATAAAGGCCGGAAGAACAAATAATGCTATTGTCTTCTTATCACCCATTACGCGATTCATATTTTGCCTCCTTATCATACCGGATATTCATTTAATTTTATAAAGCTCCGGATCCGCTGCCTGCTTTCTTTCATGTACAGACAGCAAACCGAAGCTCTTAATTTACCTTGATTCAGCGTAAGACTGAAGATCATTGAATGTAGTTTCTACGTCATCACCATTGGCGATTGCAACACCTTTATTGTTAAACTCATTTCCAAGATCGGTATCCATACGGTCAAACCAGGGAGTCATTGCTTTAGTACTCTCAAAAGCACTAAGAACATCCTGTCCGAGAGATGAAAGTTTTGTTTCATCCACGTCGATTGATATAGCCGGCATCTTTCCATAATTATAAAGAAGCATTGATTCGTTTTCTTCATTCGTCCAGAATTTAAGGAAAGCAACTGCTGCATCTACATTTTTGCAGTTTTTTGTGACAGCAAAGGAATTATCAAGTGATCCTACATTCACACCGGTATATGATGCATCTGAAGCCGGCATTACAAAGCATCCGATATTTGCTGCTTCAGGAGTAGTAGACTCATCGGCAAGTGTTGAAACCTCCCATGTACCATTGAAATACATAGCCGTCTGTCCCTGCTGGAACAATGATCTTGCTTCATCTCCGCCTACTCCGGTAAATCCATTTTCAAAATAGCCATTATCTATTTCACTCTGGAACAATTTACCTGCTTTTATAAAAGCTTCATCATTCCACTTTCCGCTGCCTTCTTTTAAGGAATTAAAAAGCGCATCGCCTGCGATGCCGTCAGAAAGCTGCTGAATATACTGGGAAACCAGCCATGCATCATCAGAAGTAGATGCAAGCGCTACCGGCGTTATCCCATTTGCCTTAAGTGTTTCGCAAACTTTTAAGTATTCTTCGTAACTTGTCGGAACTGAAAGATCATTCTCTTCAAAAATACGCTTGTTATAATACATAACAGCCATTGTCTGTGCTGTAGGAACTCCATATATATGACCGTCATAGGTTTCCTGATCAGTAGTTCCATCATTGAAACTTGCGGCCCATTCAGAATCTTTATCAAAATATTCCTGCAGATCAACGATTTTTCCGCCGTCTACAAAATTTTGAAGATAACCAAGCTCGTAAGTAAAAATAATATCCGGCTCAGCATCTGATGCCATCATAGTTGCAAGCTTTGTCTTGTAATCTGATGTGCTCAAAAATTCCGGCTCTATTGTTACGCCATATTCATTGGACTTATTGAATTCATCGATAAGATTTCTATAACCCTCGACAAAAGAATCAGATTCAGTTCCGCTTAGCATTATAGAAAGCGTATTACCGGCTGCCTCTGATGATTCAGACCCGGCTGAACCGGTTGATCCGCTTTCAGATGAACCACATCCGCTTAAAGCTGAAATTGTCATTATACCTGTCATTAAAAGTGCCATTATTCTTTTCTTCATAATTAACCCTCTTTCTTTAATTCTAACTTCTTATCCCTTAACTCTTTCAATTAATTTATGAATTAATAATAATGCATTTTAAACAAACAGATAACTAACGATTATGGACTAATACCTTTGTAATTCTTCCTTTTTTATTTATATTCGTATATTCATTGGTAATTTTAAACAAAAGAAAAATCAGATCTGCAAAAAGTGATATAAATATAATGACCATAGCGACGTGTGTGGAAAAAAAATGGCCCATGGGGACGGAGTTATCTGGGATAAATGACCCTGGGGGACGGAGTTATAGGTTCATATTGTTTCAAAATGAACCTATAACTCCGTCCCCCAGGGTCATTTTCCCCCACACACCGCACCCCCGGAGCTCATTCCCAACACATTGACCCATTTTTCATTTTCTCTCCCGGGTCTTGAATCTCCGCCTACAATGACATTTATAATCTGAAAGCCGGCTGTCTCAAATAGCGGTATTATGCTCTTTTCCGTAAAATCACTGAACTGTCTTTCTCCCCTGACAGTCATTCCGTTGCCATACTTAAAAGAAGCATATATCACACCATTTTTCTTTAGTGATAGATAAATCTTTTTCATAATCCCCGGAAGTTCATCCATTGGAACATGAAGAAGCGATGCGCAGGCCCAGACTCCATCAAATTCATCATTAAAATTCATTTCCTCAAAGCTGAGATTCATAACATCCCTGCCAATATATTCAGATGCTCTCCTGCACATTTCCTTTGATGCA
>JAIKZC010000014.1 GCA_024682575.1 Lachnospiraceae bacterium
GCATAAATTTCTATCTCTTTTTCTGTAAATGGTTGTTTGCACTTTAACCTTACAGCATGAAGCAAAGCTCTTTCAAAACCATGATTTTTCTCAGGGTATCCATACAAAAGATCTCCCAAAAGCGGATGTCCTATAGACTGCATGTGTACCCTTATCTGATGCGTTCTTCCGGTATCTATATTTGCCTCGATAAAGCTGACCTTTTCATCATCGATCATTGCCCTTGTTAAGACTTTATAATGAGTGACTGCACTCTGTCCGTCAGGTTCTTCACAAGTCCGCCTCAATAGCTTTACACCAGGTATCGGCTCTATAGGTTTATTTATCGTATCAAAATCTTTTTCCACCCAGCCTTGCACGATCGCATGATAGGTTCTGCCACTTGTACCGATCTCTCTCTGATTGAAAAGCCTTCCTGCCGAAGCTTTATTTTTAGCAAAAAGCAGTGCTCCGCTGGTTTCCCGGTCAAGCCTTCCTATCGAACGACATATGACATCCAGGCCCTTATTTTCATAATAATAGGCAACAATATTAGAAATCGTATCGTAATAATGTCCGAAACAGGGATGCACGACAATTCCCGCCGGCTTATTGACGATCAAAAGATCCTCATCTTCATAAAGTATCTGAAGCTCACCTTCAACAGCCTCAACCCGATGCTCTTCCAATGCCTGAGGCGGATCAGTAAGTCTGACCCTTACCCTCTCGCCGACAGTCATTTTCTCGTTTGCGTAAACACTTCTGACATTTCCGTCTATTCCAATGACCGTAACGCCGCCTTTTGTATATTTGGCGTGACTCCATTCATGCGCCTTTAATTTAAGGCAGTTCTTGATCACCTGACCTACGATTCCATCGATCGTTATCTGAAGGTCAGCTTCCTTTAATTCATATTCAAAAAATCGTTCCATATATGCAAGATTTTAACATATTCATTCGAGCTCCGCCATTAAATCCACTCGCTCCATGATATTTAAATTCCTAAAATATTTCTCCTCCAGCGGTATCCATTTATTCTTAAAAATCTCATACCTTTCCGGACCATTTCGCTTTATGATCCGCTCTTTCTGCAGTTCCTCACTGATCGTAAGAGCAATCCTAAAGTCATAGACATTAAAAAGCTCTGGATGACAGCTGTAAGATCCCTCCACAATATTTATTTCTTCCGGTCTAATCACCGTTTCCGGCATAAGCTTCATCTCTTTGCAGCTGAATTTCCTGTATTTGATAAGCTCTGAGCCTTCCCGGAGCGGCTTTAATATCTCCTCATAAAACCTCTCATGATCAACATTTCCACCGGCCTCTTCTAATCGCTCCTCAGTTCTCTGTTCAGGACGCAGAAAAAAATCGTCCATATGAAAAACACAGCATTTTAATTTTTTTTGTAAAAAATCTGCAAGTGTCGTCTTGCCTGAAGCACACCTGCCGTCTATCGCTAAAATAAGGCGTTTGCCCTCATTTTCCAACGCCATATTCTCTATCATTTTTAATATTTTTTCTTTTTGCATTTTAAATTTACTCTTTCAAAAAATGATTTATATGTTACAATGACATTTGCGGCTTTTTTGCCGTTGCTTTATAGAAATTTAGAAACGTATTTTTAAAGGTGGGAATTTATGCGTGAAAACATCCAAACTATTGAAAACATCAAAATAGACGAAAACAATTCTGCTGAAAAAAAAGCTTCCTTCAGTGCCAGACGACTTGCAGGCTCTGTTATAGGAATAATCATCATAGGTATCGGCTGTGCGATTTTTAAACAGTCAATGCTCGGAAATGATCCGATCACAGCGATGAATCTTCGCCTTGCGGAAATTTTCAATATTCCGTTTGCAATTTGGAATTTAGTTCCGAATGTTTTGTTCCTTATTATTCAGATCATATTCGGAAGAAAATATATTGGCCTTGGAACCATCATCAACGGTGGATTCATCGGCTATGTTATTTCATTTTTTGCAGGTTTACTGGTAAACACCTTCGGCGAGCCCTCTAGCCTTCCCATACAGATTGCCTGGGTACTGATCGGCGTTATCGTGACAAGCCTCGGTAT
>JAIKZC010000058.1 GCA_024682575.1 Lachnospiraceae bacterium
AATGTTGAATATTATAATATTTTAAACAATTATAAAATGTATACCACTTGTTTAACTATTCAAAATGATGGATAATTTCTCTCAGAAGTATTAATTTTCATACAATATGTGGTGACATATGTATGAACCGGGAAGGAGAAAAAGGGAAATATGAAGAGAAAAGTACTAGCGGGTCTTCTTGCGCTCTCTTTTGTATTTGAAGGAGCGGCAAGCCCTGTGCTGAGCGTTTATGCTGAAGAAGCTAAGAACGCAGAGAATGCAGCAAGGGATGATGAGACTACAACTGAAGAAACAAAGTCTTCCAATGAGAAGGCGATGGAAATGCCGGAAGAGCGTAGTCACTACGACATGGACGGCGAGCTGCCTGAGGGAACGGAGGTCTTAAACAAAGGACTTAAAGAATATACGGGTGACCTGGAATACGGTGAAGGTCACAGCGGCGAAAGCACAGATAAGGCATTAAAAACAGGAAAATACGGTGTAAAACTTCCGGATACAAATGTTGGGGATGAATATACGGTTTCATTCTGGATGAAGCAGGATGGACACAGCGTAACAAATACTCCGACTGTATTTCTTGGAAACAATGATCCTGAAAGATGGGTTGGCATGTCCGGAGCTGATAAGGGTAAATCATTTAAATTCTGGACAAATAACGCAGATAAGACATATAAAACATACAGCCATACTACAATTACAGAAGTAGATGAAGACAGTGAAAACTGGAGAATGTATACTATTTCCCAGAAAGATAACGATGTTTCTGTTTATGTGGATGGAGAGCTGATCGGCAATGGTACAGCTGCACCCGCACTTGACGGTGACAATCAGGGAATTTACCTTGGTGTAAATTACTGGGACAGCGAGTTTAAGGGTCTTATTGATGATGTAACTATCTTTGATGAGAAACTTAGCGATGAACAGGTTAAATATCTCTATGACGGAAATACTGAAGAAGAGCCTGCAGCAGAGACTCCTGCCGAGGAAGAAACAGATAAGAATGCTGAATACCTGATCACAGAGTTTAACTTTAATGATGCAGAAACCGGCTTTGTATCAGGAGATTATAAGGCTGAAGGAAGCTATGACAGCATTGCTGAAGGCAAAAACGGTAATGCAGTCCGTATGACAAGAGATGTATCACAGTATCTGACAGTTAAGGACAGTAATGGGAAGAGCCCGCTTACAGGACTTGATGAGTTTACTATCTCCTATGATTTTAAGCCATCAGATTCCACAACATCATGGAGCTTTTTCGCAACACCTGCTTCTGCAACGCCTTCCTATCAAAAGGAAAAGTATCTCGGTGTACTTACAAATGGCGGAAATACAACAGTAGAGAGATACAATAATAACGGAAGCAGAAGTGCAACAGTTACTTTAGGCACTAAGACAAATAACTGGAACCATATTGATGTTGTATTTGAGAAGAATAAGACAACTCTTTATGTTGACAAGGAGAAAAAGGCTGAAGTTGAGAGTGAAGTAGATATCAAAAAGCTTCTCGGAGATGACAGCGTTCTCTGGATCGGTCATGCTAACTGGGGAGACGGTGAGACGCTGAATGGTTATCTTGATAATTATAAGATCTACAATAAGGCTCTTAGTGGAGAAGAACTTGACTCAACAGTAAAGGATCCTGCCAAGAGTAAGAGAGAAGATCTTAACAGAAAAGTTGATGTTAAGATTGAAAGTGTAGAAGCTGATTATAAGGAAGTTCTTGATGTTTCGGCTGATGAAGCGGTATCTCTTGAAACACCGGCTAAGGTGGTGTTCAGCGATGGCATCTCAAAAAATGATGCTTCGATCGTATGGACAGATAAAGATGGTAATACTGTAAGCAATACAAATGCTTTAAAAGCAGGCACTAATGAACTTACGGGACATCTTCAATATTTCAGCAGTCCTTTTATAGAGGAAAAAGCCGATCCTTATGTAATTTATAATGAAGATGACGGCTACTATTATTTTACTTCATCATGGCCGGCATACAGGGATGTTGATCACGGTTATGACAGGATCTCACTTAGAAGAGCAAAGACGATAGAAGGCCTTGCTGAAGCAGAAGAGCATGTTATCTGGTGGCATCATACAGATGGAACAGCACCTCGCTATCATATCTGGGCACCTGAGCTTCATAAGGTTGGCAACAAATGGGTAGTATATTTTGCAGGTTCCGAAGATCCGAAGGGTGTTTGGGCGATCAGACCTTATGCTATAGTTTGTAATAATCCGGATGATCTCTTAAATCCTGAGTCATGGAGCGATGCAAAGAGATTTACCAATGCAGACGGAAGCTATGATGAAAATTTCGATGATTTCAGTCTTGATATGACAACCTTCAATTATCAGAATGAAGATTATGTAATTTGGGCATATAAGGTTAATAAATACTCAAGCCTTAAGATGGGCAAGCTTGACAGTGAGAATCCTTGGAAGTTAAAAGAAGGCAGTGAAACTATCGTTCTCACAACGCCTGAATATTCATGGGAAAAGAAAGATGAGATAGTAAATGAGGGTCCTTCGGTATTACAGACAGAGGACAAGATCTTTGTTAGCTTCTCAGCTTCCGGAACAGGTCCTAATTACTGTATGGGTCTTATGATGGCAGATCAGGGCAGCGATCTTCTTGATATCGAGAACTGGACAAAGACTACACAGCCTATACTTCAGTCATCAGATCTTTACCAGCAGTATGGCCCCGGACATAACTCATTTACAAAGGATAAGAATGGCAACGATATCATTGTTTATCATGCCCGTGATGAGGAGTGCTATAAAGGAGAATGCGGTTATGCAGGAGTACACCCGCTTTACGATCCCTGCAGACATGCATATCTTGCATATGTAAGATGGTCTGAGGATGGAATTCCGGTATTCAGCAATACTGAATATAAAGAAACAAAAGATATTGAATACAAAATGACCGTAAATGTTGGTGATGATAAGGATCTTGTAAAGGCAGATGCGGCAGCAATTACAATAAACGGAATAGAAGACGGAGCAAGAGGAAATATCACGCTTCCGCTCGTTGGCGAAAATGGTTCAAAGATCACCTGGAAATCATCAAAGCCTGAAGTTATATCTGATGTAGAAAAAGACGGCAAGGCTGCAGGTGTAGTTACAAGACAGGATAAAGACACTCAGGTTATTCTTACAGCCACTGTTGTATCCGGCAATTCAAGCGCATTAAGAAAGATTTCTGTAAATGTAAAGGCTAAGGCAGAAGAAAAGGAAACAACACATTATCTTTTTGCACACTTTACAGGAACAGAGCAGATTTATTTCTCAGATTCAAAAGACGGACTTGACTGGAAGATGCTTAACGATGGTGATCCGGTACTTAAGTCAACACTTGGTGAAAAGGGCCTTCGTGATCCGTTTATAATGCGTTCGCCTGAGGGA
>JAIKZC010000103.1 GCA_024682575.1 Lachnospiraceae bacterium
CCTGCGTTTGTTCAGGTGTGATTTTAGTGTAGCAAAGTAAATGAGCTGGGTGTTGGAAAAATGAGCTGTGGGGACGTACTTTAGGGATCCTTTTTTGCAAAAAATGATCCCTAAAGTACGTCCCCACAGCTCATTTTGCCAACACCCAGCTCATTTACTTTGCTACACTAAAATCACACCTGAACAAACGCAGGCGTATCAGCCGGAGCGTCGAGATATTTCTTAAGATCATCATCCAACTTTAAGAGAGTTATTGAAAAGCCCTCCATATCAAGAGATGTCATATAATTTCCTACAAGCGTTTTATAAATCTTTATATTTTTCTTTTCAAGTTCTTCTTTTACATGTTTATTTGCAACAAAGAGCTCCATCAGTGGTGTTCCGCCCATACCATTGATCATAACTGCAACTTCATCACCTGCATTATAAATACCCTCTTCAAGAATCTTATTGAGCAGCTTATCAGCGATATCATTTACAGGACCGATCTTCTCTCTGTTAACACCCGGTTCACCATGTATACCTATTCCAATCTCAATTTCATCCTCAGCAAGGTCAAAGCTTGGTCTGCCTGCAGCAGGTACAGTGCAGGCATTAACAGCCATACCCATAGAACGAACATTGGCAATAACTTTCTCAGCCACTGCCTTTACCTCTGCAAGGTTACCACCTGCCTCTGCGCAGGCACCTGCAAGTTTATGAACAAATATCGTGCCGGCAATTCCTCTTCGTCCGGTTGTCCATGTACTGTTTTCAACAGCAACATCATCGGCAGTTATCACCTGTTCAACTTCAATTCCTTCATCTCTGGCCATATCAGCAGCCATCTCAAAATTCATTACATCGCCTGTATAATTTTTTATTACAAGAAGTACACCTTTTCCACCATCAGCAGCCTTAATAGCTTCAAAAACCTGATCCGGAGTAGGTGAAGTAAACACTGCACCGGCGATTGCTGCGTCCAGCATTCCTTTTCCTACATATCCGCCATGAGCCGGTTCATGACCGCTTCCACCACCTGAAACTAGTGCAACCTTTCCTTCCGAACCTCCGGCTCTTACGACCACGTCAAAGCCTTCCAGTCTTTTAATATATTGCGGATATGCCATAGTCATGCCTTCAAGCATCTCATCTACAATATTATCTACCCCATTGATCAGTTTTTTCATCCTACGCCTCCTTATTTATTGATCTTTTCTACAGTCCGCGTCTCTTCAGCGGCTTGTATAACCTCATCAATATTACCTCCGCTAACTGCGGTAATAGCAGCCGTAATTGCACCCTCAACCAAAGGTGCATCTGCAATACGAACGTCGATATTTTCTCCCTCAAGCAATTCAATGGCTGTCTCAGAACTCATTATGCCGCTTCCGAGGTCTGCAAGTATTACTACGCCATCTCCATCATCAGCTTTTCTTACTGCTTCTGAGATCATTACTGAATCAGTGCCTATCCTCTTATCTTCGAGTCCTGCTGCGCATATTATCCCGTTGTGACCGGATGCTACCTGATCAATAAGATCCTTAAGTCCTTCAGCTATTTTATAACTGTGAGAAACAATTACTATTCCGACCATATTTTTACCCCTTTAAGAAATCTCTTATAGCTTCAAGTATTATCGTAAATGATGTAGCACCCGGATCCTGATGTCCTATGCTCCTGTCACCCAGATAACTTGCACGTCCCTTTGTTGCTGCAATGGTCTTTGTAAATTCAACACCTTCTTTGGCTGCGTCACAGGCAGCATCCAAAGCTGCGATCAGATCCTTTCCTTCACTGATCTTCTCACAATAAGTATCATAGGCAGGAATAAGGGCATCAAGCATTGTCTTTTCTCCCTTTACTGCTTTACCCCTCTTCTGTATGCCGGCAATGGCAGCTTCAAATATGAGTTTACCGTCATCGCCGTCAATCGTCTTTTTACCTGCGAGCACCTTGGCAATTTCCAGGTGAGCTGTGCCGTATAATGGACCGGAAGCTCCCCCAACTGTTGATAAAAGAGTCATTCCTGTTTTCTTAAGGACAGCGCCAATATCTTCTTCATCCTGCGGAACTTTTTCAATCACCGCCTGAAAGCCCTTTGCCATATTGACACCGTGATCTGCATCTCCAATTTCCCTATCCAGCTCAGTTAAAAAATCTTTATTATCAATAATTCTTTCCCCAATGCATTTCAAACAGTCATAAACCCTGGTTGCCATATGCAATTCGCCCTCCGATCTTATTATTTATAAGTTATTTAGAATATTATAACAAATATTTTATATTTTTCTACATTTTTTATGACATTATTGGTAGTAACTTTTCTTAATCTATTCAAAACATCAGTAATTATTAACAAATTATAATTCCTTCCAGATATCAAATAAACTAATCTGATTATCTATATATGACTCCATTTTGACATCATGTATGATATCTCCCTCTTCATAATCTCCGATCAAAAAAGGTGAATCAGGATCATGCATTTTCATATTTCTCTTTACTGCATCTATATCATTATTTGCATAACAGTATCTGCATAAATGTCCACAACTGTCATAAGCTCCGATATCTCCAGAAAGATAGCAGGCACATTCTTTTCTGCTTGGTTTTTTAGAAGGGACGATCAGCTTTTTGCCAATAGCCTTTTCATACGTCTCAATTGTCATACAGCCTCTGCAGTCTGCTCCATATTCTGCTAAAAACTGTCCCTCTCCGCAAGGTTTGACCGTCATTCCATATGAAGATGCAATCTTAATGATCTTCTTTCCTAAAAAGATCATATCCTGACCTGATACGGAACGGACTTCCGGAAAATTTCTTTTAACTTTTTCGTATAGATCAATAAAACTGATAACAACTGTCTGAACATATCCTTTAAGCGATGATGCGATAGATTCAAAGGCTTTTAAATGGTAATCTACAGTATATCTGTCATTAATAAAGATCGGATCGTATCTCCAGCCTATGCAATTAATCCCTACTTTATTGGAAAGATGCTTAAAATCCTCTATGATCTTGTGCTTATCAGGAACTCCGGGTTCTATATCCTTTCCATAAGGCGTGATAGTTACAAACCAATATTGTCCATAATCCTTAAGCAGATCCATATATTTAAAAAACGGAGCCGGATTTTTTGAGCAAAAACCAATAACATCTACCGTTTCAGGGCTAAGCCTATACCTGCTTACACTTTCATGATTAAAGGGATTGCGTACACATACTATTCCTTCTTTAAATCTATTAGCCAGCCAGTCCGGATAAAAGGCCGGAATATCGGTTCTCTGTCCTGTATTAATTATCACTTTACAACCTCTTTTCTAATTCCCGACATAGATATATTCGGTAACTCTAAAACCGGATACTATCATATAAATCATAAAATATTCTTGCATTTTTTGCATTAAAAAGGTTCAGTACCAAAATAAAATAAGTACTGAACCTTTTGAACACGTCATCTGGATTTAGACTTTGTAAACCTGCTTCCCATCTACAAATGTTGCAAGGCATTTTGCATTTTCAACCTCTTCAAATTCATCATTTAAGAAGTCTTTATCAAATACTGTTATATTGGCCAATTTGCCGATTTCAAGAGATCCCATCCGGTTCTCCTCGTGCCAGCTGTATGCCACGTTAGTGGTTATTGATTTTAAGGTATCAAGCCGGCTGATACACTGATCTGCATGTCTTAGCATTTTCTCGCCATTGGACGGTAAGTAACCAAGCGCACCAAGACATATAGTCCATGGAGCACTGAAAGTTGGCGAAACAGGAAAATCAGAATGAGAAAGGACTACTGCTCCCTGATCCAAAAAATCTTTTACAGGGAAGCCTGCATCAGCTTTCTCCTTGCCAACATATTTCACCATAACATCATATAATGCATAAGATTTTTCCACCCACATGATTCCGCATACTGCCATGATATTGTACTCAGCTATACGTCTGATTTCTCTGGGTGTTACTGCCTGCAGATGTGCAAGTGCATTTCTCATATTGAAGTTGCCTGTTTCTTCTTCTGCCTCAGCAATTGCATCTACCCATGCCTTGACCGCAGCATCTCCTATGGTGTGGACATGTACATTCATATTATGCTTTTCAGCTGCTTTTATAAGTCTTACCATTTTTTCATGGTCGTTAAATCTTGCTATGCCTCGATACCCTGCCTGATCAATATAATCATCGAGCATCCATGCAGTATGCCCTTCTATAACTCCGTCACAAAAGACCTTTGCACCAATAAGTTTATAATGCTTACTGTTATGTTCCTTTGCTTCTTTGTCAATTCTCTCCATGTCTTCTTCCGGTGTGTCGGTATTGTCGGCAATGAGACTTCCACCGAAAATGTAGTGTTTAAGCTTTCCTTCTTTTTCAAGCTCATATATTGTCATAGGCTCCAACGGATTTACAACTTCTAAACCTGCATCATAAACACCGGTATATCCCATGGAAAGTGCATACTCCTGCCAACACAACATTGCATTTTTGAATTCATCCAATGTAATTTGGACATTAGCTCTTACGTGGAAGACAGGTGCCTCAGAAATATATCCTGTTGGATTACCATTTTCATCAACCCTCACACAGGATGTGCCCCACTTTTCTACTGCATCCTTATTGATTCCAAATTCTTCCATAGCTTTCTTGTTTAGCCACATGGAATGCCCGCCGGAATCTGTGCAGATCATTATTTTATCAGGGCAAATTGCATCCAGCATATCATGATGGGGCTGTACATCATGTTCCTCGAATCCCTGCCCCTGATAAAGTGTTTTCTCCGGATGATCTTCCATATAAGCCTTCATTAGCTGAACACATTCCTCAAGGCTTGAATTAGGATCCATTTTTGCAATCAATCCCATTGTTGCCCCGGCGCCCCCGGGATGACAATGCGCTTCAAGAAAGCCCGGATAAACCGAATTTTTTCCATAATCACAAATAACCGTATTTTCATCACAAAGCTTTCTCGCCGCTTCTTCAGCACCGACATATATTATCTTGTCGTCCTTTACAGCCACTGCCCTCGCATAAGGTTTATGCTCATCCATTGTTATTACATTTCCGAGTATCAGTAAATCCGCCTTGAGTTTAATGCCCATTACCTGCCTCCTTAGAAATATTTAGTTAATAAAGCTATAGTGTGATTTCTTGAAAATATCTTTATGTTATAATAAATTTATTAGTTAAATTATCAAATATTTTCGTTATTGAAGTCAACATTGTGTTCCAGTTTGTCACACTATTTCCTATTGATTGAGCCGGTAAAAAATAAGATAATACAGAAAACAGCTATTTCTAGTAAGAGGGGAACTGTAGGGTTATTCAATTTTTAATTACGGAGGTATTATGAATACAGAGATTAGTATGCCTTCATTGGTCATTCCGGAAATCGTCGGTGTTTTAGCAACTCTTCTTGTTTCATTTTCTGTTATTATGCCCGGAATCGACCACCGCAGCAAACGGTACTTTACCGCATTCTTTTCTACTATTGCACTTAATCGGATCATATTTATTATTGATATGATGACTTATATGAAACCCTATGCCTTGTCATATACAAAATTTTTTCCATTAATAGAGTATATTTTATTTTTTTTATCTCCTTTGATCTTGTCTATATACATGCTTTACTACTGTATTGAAGATTTTTACCATAGCAGAGTCTTTAAGATCATAATCTGTTTATGGGGCATTTTCTGCTTTCTCCATATCATCGGACATTTTACAAATTTATTCTATTACACAAATCCCGATGGTAGTTTCTTTCGAAAGCCAACACATCCCTTACTGTTTGCTCCAATAATAGCTATTGTGATCATTGACATCATAATCCTGATCCTAAAGCGCAAAAATTTAACAAGAAAACACTTTATAGCTTTTTTGATTTACTTAATACCCACCTTATTTTCCTTAATTATATATTCATTAATTTTTGAAATTATAAGCCTTAGTCTTACCATATACCTTGGTTCAATATCAATGTATGTGCTCATCCTTTGCAATCAGATCGAACAAAGTAATCATCAGCAAGTAGCGCTCGCCAATAAAGATGTAAAAATCCTTATTTTACAAATGCGTCCTCATTTTATATACAACACGATGACAAGCATTTATTATTTGTGTGAACAAAACCCAAAAAAAGCACAGCAGGTTATATTGAATTTCACTACTTATCTGCGCAAGAATTTTGACGCCATAGCCAGCAATGAAACTATTTCATTCACGGAAGAACTTGAACACGTGAAGGCATATCTTGCTGTAGAGCTTGCCCAGTTTGAGGATATTCTTTTTGTAAAATATGATATTGAGAATACTGATTTTAAGCTTCCGCCGCTGACCCTGGAACCTCTTGTTGAGAACTCCATAAAGCATGGCATGGATCCTGACGCAGATCCTCTTCAGATTTTGATCAAAACCTTAAAGAGAAATTCAGCTAATGTTATACTTGTAAAGGATAATGGTCCCGGATTTGATCCTGAAAATATATTGAATTCAAACAATGCTTTATCCAATATACGGCGACGCCTTGAAGTGATGTGCAAGGGTAAGATAACAATCAATTCAGTAAAAGGAGAAGGAACATCTATAGAAATCACTATCCCTTAGGGCAGACCATGAATCAACATTTTTGAAATGTAATCTGTCCATAAAATAAAATCACTAATTCACCTATATGATTTTCGTGAACTACTCCGACTTATAGAAGTCGGAGCTTCCTGCTTCAACCACTACTGCATTGGCTACGATGATACGTAACTCAATGTCTTACACAATGTCCACAGGCGTATAAGTTTGGGCTATTCCATCCCTACTGTATATTTAGTTTTTAGGCTACTGCGAAAGATTCGTTCAGTATGCGTAATCCTTCACGCATGATATTTATGGCTGCGTTCTGGTCACGGCTTATTGTGAGACCGCAATCACATTTCATTGTACGGATTGTGAGATTTTTCATCTCAGGATGTATCTCGCTGCAACAATGGCATATCTGTGACGACGGAAACCACTTATCGACTTTTACAAGATACTTATTTCTTTCAGAAAGCTTGTACTCAAGCATTGACAGAAACATTCCATATCCGTTATCAAGAGTAGCCTTACCGTTTCCAAAACCTTTATTTGACATAGACTTCATGTTAAGGGATTCTACGCACACAACATCATACGAATTGGCTATCTTCGTAGATATCTTATGCAAATTATCAAGTCTCTGATTTGATATATGTCTATGAATTTTATTTACTTTGCAGAGCTGTTTTATATAATTATTGGATTTAGTTTCATGTTTCTTCGAACTTTGCATACGTGATAATTTACGTTGCGCTTTGGCAAGCTTATTGTGGCTTTCACGGTAGTATTTGTGATTAGTTCCAACGTTACCCTTATTATCCACGTACAGACCATCAGAAGCATAGTCCAATCCGATTGCATTTGTTCTATCTGCTGAATATGTATTTACAGGATTATCAAACTCAAAGAGGACAGATACGTAGTATTTACCATCTGATTCCTGTGATATGGTAGCAGACTTAATAAGCCAGTTTTCTTCCGGCATACGGTGTATAACTGCCTTTACCTTACCAATCTTAGGCAACTTAATATTATTATCAAATATGGCAACTGTGCCTTTCTGATTGTTGGTAGTATAGGATTTACGGCTATGCTTTGCAGATTTATATTTAGGAAAACCATTTTTCTTTTTCCGTTTTTTGCTAAAGCAGTTACGAAACGCGGCCTGAAGATCCATCTGCTTATTGGCAAGAGCAAGGCTGTCCACTTCTTTAAGGTATGGATAATCCTTTTTGTACTTTGCAGGTGTTACAGTCACAAATTTACCTGTAGTTTTATAGCTCTCAATCTTATCTGCGAGCATGAGATTATAAACCTTACGACAACAGCCAAAGGTCTTTGCAAACATAACAGCCTGTTCAGTTGTAGGATATAACCTGTACTTAA
>JAIKZC010000138.1 GCA_024682575.1 Lachnospiraceae bacterium
CGATGTCTTATAGGAATATTTTTTATAGTGCGTAGATTCTTTATCATATTGATAAATATTTTCGTATACCTTATCAGATATGGAATCCTCATTCTTTGAAACCTGATAAACTCCGGCCGAAGCATAATCGCTGTGCAGCGATCCTTCATCGTATGAAATATAATCATAATCTGTTCCCCAGGAATTTTTTATGATCCATGCTCCGTCATTTTTAGCATTCGGAAACTTACTATGATCAAAACTGTCATCCCAGCCGACAAGCAGAACCAGATGATTAATATCATTATGATCACTTGCGCAGCAGAAATAATTGTGTTCGCTATCTGAATTACGATCAGAGCTGCCTCCCGCAAAAAAGCTTATGACCGTCGGCCCGTAATTCATCAACATGGTTTTAAGTGCGTCGCTTTCTACATTTTCACCGTTTTTGAGAGCGATCCATTTCATATCCGTAAGATAATAATCCGACTTCATTAAATAACTGTCAGCTACGTCAGGCTCCTCGGTCATCAATTTATACGCATTTTTAATAAACTGAAATTCCGTATCAGCACTTCCGTCTTCACTGACAAATCCCTGTCCGGCAGATGCCGCTACAGCCGACTGCATCTGGTTTGATCCGTCCTGTGACCATGCGCCCTTTTCGCCTTGAGTCACGGTCAATGAACGGTAATCCTTCTTTATAAGATTTCCCTTAGCGTCCTGTGCATCCGCAAATCTTGAAAAGGCAAACTGCTTTTCCGAAAGATCGACCACTTCATTATACTGCTTTAAGATATTCGACTCGGCAGATGCCATCATAGCAAAATCCCAGCAAAGTCCGGATTTTCCCTGATTTTTAGCCGGTGTAAGCATATAATTTTCATTCGCCGGATCATATGAATAGCAAAATGATTCCGGAAATGAAGCCTGTATCGAAAGTCCTGTCTCCGGATTTTCAGGTGAAAAATCCAACGGAACGGCATTACAGATCCATTCATTTTCAATTTCGCTATTATTTTCTGATCTTGTCTGGATTTCATCCGCATGAACATACAGCGGAGACGCGGCAAATACGATCGACATAAATGCCGCAAAAAATGACTTCTTAAATTTGAACATACTAATCCTCCCTTTTCACACACACATTCTTTATATTATTATAAGGGAGGTTATTTTTCAACCTATCTGAGCTTCGTTATCCGGCTCTTTCTTAAGATAGCGCAAGCAGAAATAAGACACCTCGATAACGCAGCAGCTCATCCATCCAACCGGATAGCCAAACCCGACAAGCGCAGGGGTATTTGCATAAAAATGCGTTATAAAGAAAAGGTATATCTGCCTTATGACTACAAATGTCGCGATCATTATAAACATAGGCCCGTTCGAATCGCCGCGGCCTCTGAGCGCCCCCGCCAGCGTATGATTTATGCAGTTAAAAAGCAAAAAGAAAACATTCGTATGGATAAAAAGACTGCCGTATTCTATGACCGATCCATCCGAAGAAAAAAGACTTATTGCCGGTCCAGCATAAATATAGAGGAAAAGAGCAATAAAAAAGGTTACAACCGTTATCAATACCAAAGTGATCTTGGTTCCCTCATTCGCCCTCTTCATCTTCCGGGCGCCCACATTCTGACTTACAAAAGTTGTAGCCGCCATGGCAACACTCTGCAGCGGAAGCATGATAAAGGTATCAAGCTTATTGTAGCTGCTCCATCCTGCCATACAGCTCGAGCCGAAATAATTTATATAAGACTGCACAAAAACATTTGAAAAAGCAGTGATCACCGACTGGATTCCGGCAGGGAGTCCAACGATAGCTATCTGCGAAATTATCTTCGATTCAATCCTTAAATCTCTCCAAACGAGCTTATATTTTTCGTTTGTCCTGCTCATCAGGATAAGTATCATGATCGCAGAAGCAAACTGGGAAACTATCGTTGCATAAGCTGCTCCGGCTATTCCCATCTGAAAATTTACCACGAATAAAATGTCGAGAACAATATTTGCAATACTTGTAAATATAAGGAAAAGCAAAGGATAAAAAGTATTTCCCACTGCGCGGAGGATTCCGCTGCCCATATTGTAGATCAGGAGACCTGATATACCTAAAAAATAGATTTTAAGATAAACGGTGGCTTCTCCGAAAACATCCGCCGGTGTCGACATGAAATCCAGCATCGGGCCTACGCCAAGATAGCCGATGATCGTAAATAAGATGCAAAAAACAAAGGTTGACGCCATAGTCGTCTCGATCGTACGATGAAGATTCTTATCATCCTTTGCGCCAAAATATCGCGAAATAAAAACGCCTGCCCCGACCGAAAAACCATTAAAAAAGAAAACCAGCATGTTGATTATCATAGTAGTCGAACCGATCGCCGCAAGCGCTTCCTTGCCGACATATTTTCCGACAACTATAGAATCAACCGTGTTATAAAGCATCTGAAATGTATTTCCAAGCATGAGCGGAAGGGAAAACATAATTATCTCTTTAAGGATATTTCCCTCCGTCATATCTCTTGTTTTAGTAACTGACTTCTGCATTAAAATCCCTCTTACTTTCTACTAAAAAAGACTAGTATGCCAATTTAGCCTTATTTATTATTATAGCACAGGACCTCCGACACAAACGTCTCAGGATTTCAGCCGAAAAAGGAAAAGAGCCGGAACACTTTCGCATCCCGACTCTTTCGTAAAAGGATTTATTTTATCAAATATTTGTTGCTGGCCTTTAATTATTCAGATTTATTAAAGAGCTCTGAGAGTGTATCCGAATGCTCCTCAAGTGCTTCGAGAACCTTCTCACTCCAGTGCCTTGCATCATTTTCCTTATCGCCGAATACATAATCTTCCTGACCGTAGTCAATTACATCAAATCCGGGACAGGACTTTGCTGCGCCCTTTGTTCTGTAGCTTACCGCATCAGCAAGGCTGAATGAAACATCAGATGTATCAGAATAATTTACCCATGAGGAAATATCTGTTCCCTCTGCCTCATCAGAATCACCGTTCTTGGTCTGCTTCTCTGCGGCCGGCTTCTCGATAGTCTTAGCACCATCAACATACTTGCCATACATTGTGTCTACATAGAGTGCAAGGCTGTCGCCTAAGATCTCAGACGGTACGTGTCCGCCATCCCACTGCCAGTCAATTGTTGCATCAATGCCGGCATTAAGCATTGCGATCTGAAGGTTCAATGAGTTAAACATTGAAATATCGCCTTCTGATGCACCGCAAAGAATCCTTACCCATGTTGAATCATCAGTATCCTCATCGCCTATATAGTTAAGAGGGTTATAAAGGTCTACGATATTATTTCCGTATTTATCGCCTTCTTTTATAGAAGCAATGTCTGACTGATAAGCTTCAAGCAGCTCGTCAAATGTTGAGTAGTTGGAAGAATCTGTTGAAGATCCTGCTGACTGGGTTGTTCCTGCGTCAGGTGTACCTACATCCATTGTGTCACCGGAAGAATTTTCTGCGATCGCACTGTTTGCAAAGCTTCTGTCAGATGAGCTGTCATCTGTAGTTTCTGTTGAAGCAGTGTCTGCTCCGGGCGCTCCACCCGGTGCTCCTGAAGAATCTCCGCCAGGACCGCCGCTGGGTGCTCCTGAATCATTTCCGCCGGGACCTCCTGCTGCATTTCCACCATCCGGGCCGCCTGCTGCATTTCCGCCGGGACCTCCTGCCATATCTCCTCCGGGTGCTCCACCTGGTGCGCCGCCGGGGCCGCCCATCATATCGCCCGAAGAGCTCTTTGTATATCTGCCCTCGATAAATGCCTTTGCCTTATCCTCAGAAGTCATCTCGGCAACTTCCTCATCAGAGAGCTTATTTCCGTTTTCATCAAACCATGTCCAGTCCTCGGCATAGTCAAGATTGTCGAGATACCACTGAAGATTTGACTCAAATTCTGCGAGATAGAAATCTATATAGCTTCCGCCATAGCCGTTGGTATCAGCATATTTATCCTTGTCATATTCGATAGAAAGCTCGATAGTATCGTCTTTATCGCCATCACCGTTTATATCGAGGTCAACATCGGATTCCTTAACAGAAAGATGCTGGTCATTGATATAATCCATATATTCTTCTGAAAGATATTCTGCAAGCTGAGTCTTAAAAGGTGTACCGAAATCATAATCAGTGTCCATATAATACTCAAATGCCAAAGCCATATCAGCCTCATAAAGCGAAGTAATAGCTGAATATGCCATGCATCCCCATACACCGTCTGAAATCTCGTAGTTTGTTCCGTCGATATTTACGGTTGTTGAATAATTTCCGTCAGAGGTTTTGTAAACACCTACTGCTCCACATTCAATCTCATAATCATAGAAATCAGAATTATTGCTGGTTGCAGCAACCATTGTCGCATGAGCTCCGCCGCCGGAACCACCTGTAGATACAAAGTAATCAACAGATCCCGGAAGATTTCCCAAAAGGATATTGTACTTTACAAATCTAATGGCATTTTTCTGATCTACAAGACAGCATGGAGCATCACCTGTGTAATACTCATTTCCATCCTCATCGGTTGCTGTATCATTTTTACCCCTGTTTCCGCAGGACATATTGATATAGCCCTCTGCCGCATAAGTAGTTGCCGCATTGGTATTTGTTGATGAGATGTAGCCTGCTGCACCGGTATTTACGATAACAGGAGCAGTAGCAGCTGTATAAACCTGTCCGTTAGTGCTCGTTACCTCTGCTTCATAATCAATAACAAGAGTTCCGTTCACAGCATCTGAATAATCTGCTGCAGTAACATCTGCTTCTCCATCTCCGTCCGTGTCCACGCCCTTTATATAAGCTCCGGGGATACATACAGAAACGCCCTGCTCGTCCTCGATCTCAGGATATGCAACTGCAGACACGATAGACATTACCCATGCATCTGCGTCAGAATCATAACTCCATGTAACTTCACTGTTATTCGCAAGGTTAAGAGTTGACTCAATGCTTGCCTGCTCTTCAGAAACTTCTGCTGTTTCTGTAGCAGTCACCTCTTCCGAAGATGCTGCTGCAGTCGATGCAGATTCATTTGTCTTAGTAGCAGTTCCATTTGCTCCGCATCCCACTGCTGTCACAGTAAGTGCCGCCGCAAGAAGGAATGTTACAATTTTTCTCTTCATAATTTAAGACGTCCTCCTAAATAAATACTTAAATGTCTTATAAAATCAACCATAATTCGGAAATACCACGTACGTTCTCGTGATGGGATAATGATATTAAAGAATGCTTGAAAAAAGCTTGAAATGAAGTGAAAAAAATGTGAATAAAAAAATATAAAAAAAAAACTGCCTCCGGATCAAAAATCCAAAGACAGTCTTTTGATAAACGACAGATCAGATCATTCATAATCATCCTGATCGTCAAACATTTCATAATACTGCATTGCCGAATATTCATCGAGCTGGCTCATAACATCATCGGTAGCATAGGAATTTCCCTCTGCATCAACCGTTCTGATAGCTGAAATAACAGGATACTTTTTAGAAAATTCATCTGTGAAAGTCCTGTATCTCGTAAGAGGTATACCTGCAGCCTTCAGTGTGAGATTACCAAGGTAATTATCAGATATCTCAAGCCCGCTCTTCTCCTCTATATCATAATTTGCCCATACTATAAAAGGTACACGATAAGTATTAAAAGTATCCTCGGTAGAAAGATTATCCGATGACTTTCCGTTCTGACTCCAAAGAACATTATATACGCTTGGTTCAGGCTGGTGATCCCCGAAGAATACTATAACCGTAGGTCTGTCAGAATTACGGTAATGATCGATAAATTTCTCAAGCGCTGTATCTGTAAGCTTGATCAGGTTTACATAATTTGTCATTCTCTGACCTTGACGATCCATCTCCTCGATACCATTTATCGAAACTGTCCATGGCAGATTATCATAAGTTTCACCGTAGCTCGAATGATTCTGCATGGTTACGTTAAAAGAAAATACCGGTCCGTTATCCGAACGCTTGTCAACTTCTTTTATGATCTGATCAAAAAAGGCATCATCTGATATATACTTTCTCACGAGGTCAAGATTCATATCTTCAAAATAACCATCGAGGAAATACATCTCATCAAAATTCAGCAGAGGATAAACCGTAGTTCTGTTCCAGCCGCTTGAATCATAAGGATGCATGGCGATCGTTGAATATCCGAGGCTCTTTAAATAGCTCGGCATCGAATCAATCTTATGACGGATAAACTGCTGATAAGCGATACTTCCTCTCGGAAGAAATGCCATGGAATTACCTGTAAGGAATTCAAATTCGGAATTGGGAGTATTTCCGCCGATCACCGACATATTGAGGTGTCCGGACTGAGTGTTCTCCGCTCCCTCCAACAGTGAATGCACAAAAGGCATATAATCAACATTTGTGCTTATCTCTCCGTCAACTGCCGGATCAGAAAATGCCTCATCCATTATTACTATAATATCAGGAGTCTGATTTCCTGATACTGCAGCAGGCTCGGTATTATCAAGGATTTCCTTCTGTTTTGCCGCACTGTATCCCGGAACCTTTTCAACCGTCAGATACTTGAGTTCATGAGCAAATGCCGCAGTGAGACCGTTTTTTCTGACGAGACCGTCTGTATCAAACTGGATCGTATAAATACCAAGCTTTTCAACAACGCTTTCTTTCTGCATTGATATCGCAAGACAAACTGTAACAGCGAGCGATGCAGCCGTCAGTATAAAACGTCTGTATTTGTGCCCGAATAATTTGGAAAATTCAAGTTTACAGAAGCCCGCCAGAATAAAAAGACTTATAAAAAGTATAGTCGTGACGATCATTCTGACCGTCGGCTCATAGCTGAAATTATTTGCAACATTGAGCGCCGTTCCCACCGAAAAAATATCCCAGGGCATTATATAGGAACCGCGAAATTCAAAAATATAAGCATTGACCAGGCTCACAAGCCAGGTAATGGCTAGCGTGACCCTCATTCCTATTGATGCCTTCGAAAAGATCGATGAGCTGAAAAGCATAAAGAGCAGGAAGAAAATGATATTTACCAGCTGCAGCTTCCAGTTTATCC